>CAWBIS010000219.1:0-43878 GCA_963788485.1 Terriglobia bacterium | reverse complement strand
GCAATTTCGTGTGTGGGAGGGCATGATGGGAAGGAAGGGGAGCCTGCATGCCCCGACGCAAGGAACCGCGTATCCCCGATGCCATACTGGACCAGCTATTGGCGGGCGCTGACGCGAAGACGGCGTTTGATGCCAATGGGTTATTGGACGAGCTGAAGAAGGCGCTGGCGGAGCGGGCGCTGAATGCGGAGATGGAGCACCACCTGGCTGCCGACGAGAGTGGCAACAGCCGCAACGGCTATGGCCGCAAGACGGTGGTCACGGATAGCGGCAAGATTGCGCTGGAGATCCCAGGGGATCGGCAGTCAACGTTCGACCCACAACTCATTGCCAAGTATCAGCGCCGGTTTCCCGGCTTCGATGACAAGATCATCTCCATGTATGCACGGGGGCTGAGCACCCGTGAGATTGTCGGCCACCTTCGCGAGCTCTATGGCTTGGAAGTCTCGCCGGACCTGATCAGCGCGGTCACTGACGCCGTCCTGGACGAGGTTGCCACCTGGCAGGCCCGGCCGTTGGAGCCGACCTATCCGCTGGTGTTCTTCGATGCTTTGCGGGTGAAGATCCGCGACGAAGGCCTGGTCCGCAACAAGGCCATCCATGTCGCCCTCGGTGTCCGCGCCGACGGCACCAAGGAGATCCTCGGATTGTGGATCGAGCAGAACGAGGGCGCCAAATTCTGGCTGCGGGTGATGAACGAGTTGCGCAACCGCGGCGTCGAAGACATCCTGATCGCCGTGGTCGACGGCCTGAAGGGGTTCCCCGACGCGATCCTGGCCATCTTCCCAGAGACGACGGTGCAGACCTGCATCGTCCACCTCCTGCGTCTCAGCCTCGACTTCGTCTCCTACAAGGATCGCAAGGCGGTCGCGACGGCGCTCAAGGACATCTACCGCGCCGTGGACGCCACCACCGCCGAGGCGGCGCTGACGGCCTTCGAGGCAGGGGAGTGGGGCCGCAAATACCCGGCCATCGGCCAAAGTTGGCGGCGCGCCTGGGGCGAGGTCATCCCCTTCTATGCTTTCCCCGCCGAGGTCCGACGCATCCTCTACACGACGGATGAGATCGACAAGTCTTTTCAGCACGATCTGTTATTCTACAACAGCACGGGTGACCGCGTGGCCAAGAGCCGGGTCGAGGATGCCAACCCGGCCGCGCAGCCGTTACCGTCGCTCCTCGTTGGCGGCACCCGTGCGCCGCTTTCCAGACCGACGCGGTTGCCAGCCGCTGACGAACTGTTCGTAGACATGCTCCGCCTGGCGTGCGACCTCGATCTCGTGGTCGCGTAGTTGCTTGACGTTGTAGGCGTAGGCCGGACCGCGCTTGTTGCCCTTCCTTGTCGGTTGCCCAGCTTGCAGTTCCATCGCGCGCACTTTGTTGGCGACCAGCGCCGGACGCGCCCATTGATAGTCGGCTTCCTTGGTCAGCAGGTGCCAACAAAGTACGGCCAGCTTGCGGGCGACGGCCACCGCTGCGATCTGATGGCCACGGCGGGCGCGGATACGCAGAAAGAACGCGCGTAAGGGCCCCGGTGCTTTGGATGCCGCCCAGGCCGCCTCGACCAGCATGGCACGGGCATGCGACCGGCCCTGCTTGCTGATCCGCCCATGCTGCGCCAGCCCAAGGCCTGACTGCCGCACGCGCGGGTTCAGTCCGACATAGCTGACCAGTCTCTCGGAATTGGAAAACCGGCGCACATCGCCGATCGCGGCAACCAAGCCTGCCGCAACGATCAGGTTGACACCGGTGATGGTTAGCAGCCGCTTGACCGCGGGATCGTCCGCGACAGCCTGGGCGATGTCCCGGTCGAGCGCATCCAGATCCTCGCCTGAGCGGTCGAGTTCACGCAGATGTCGATCGATCGCGGCTCTCTCATCATCCGGTAGCGCCTGTCGTCCGAGCCAACTCCGACCAAGCCGCCCGAACAAATCGGCATGCGGGCAAGGTGGGATCAAATGAGAGTGCAGGATGGCGTGCGCCTCGTTCTTGATCCGCGTCCGGTGCCGGACGACCTGATTGCGCCGTGCCACCATCCGCCGCAAGCGCTCGGTAGCGGCATCGGGCAACCAGACCTCTGGCAGGAAGTCAGCCGCCCGCAGCGATGCCAACACGCCGGCATCAATCTTGTCCGTCTTGACGTGGGCGTACGCGATCGCCTTGACCTGCAACGGGTTGGCTACGATCACTCGGGCGACATATGGTCCGAGCACCCGTACCACCGCCATCGCATTGCCGGTCGCCTCGACGACCACTTCGTCCTCCTTGCTCAGCCCCCGGCCGAAGCCCTCCAGGCCTGCTCGGGTCATGTCGACACGCCCGCCCGGCCGCAGCCGACCTGCCTCCCAGAACACCACCTCCGCAAAGGTGCGGTGGATATCCATGCCGATCACACGTCGCATCGCCTGCTCCTCTCCAGTGGCCAGATGGGAGCTGTGGGCAACACGACACCTACGGATCCGCGCTCACGGCGCAACCGGGTCGGTCGCAGGGGCGGCCAGCTACTAACGCGAGCTCTCGGCTCATCGAGTAAATCGGCCTGCCCACTGACGTGCTCCCAGTGCCCCTCGTCCCGGATGGTCGCACCATACGCCAGCACCAGACGTCCTGGCCGGAAGAGCGGGCACCGCGATCCTCATACCGGTTACGAATGCCATTGAGGCGCTGAACTCCAAACTCCGCCGCGCCGTCCGCGCCAGGGGGCACTTCCCGACCGATGAGGCGGCGCTGAAGTTGCTGTTTCTGGTCTTGAACCGAGCCGAGAAGGAGTGGACCATGCCGGCGCGCGAGTGGTGCATGGCCAAGGCACAGTTCGCCGTTCTCTTCGGCAAACGTTTTACCAAGGCATTGGCCTGATCATGCGCAACGCTCTCTCGCACACGAAATTCCGGACACTCCCCCGCCACAGCGATTATCGCGGCGACCGAGATGATGCGTCCACCCTCGCGTTGCTTGAGGTAGGTGGCATCGAGCCACAGATACGGCCATTCGCCGGCGAGCGGGCGGTCGAGGAAGGCGCCAACCCGATCGTCGATATCCTTGCACAGCTTGCTCACCATGCTCTTGCTGATCCCCGACATCCGTCTGATCGGTGCCGTGCTGATGGAGTGCAACGACGAGTGGGCGGTGCAGACCCGCTACATGCAGGTCGAGGCCATGGTCGAGTTGCTCGCCCCGACGACCGACACCGAACCCGCCCAAATCACAGCCAATGCCGCCTGACGATGGTCAACCCAGCTACACCAGATTCCACACCACCTTGACGGACGTGACCCCCCGCTTGCGCGGCACCTGCAACCGCGCCAACCGCCACAGTCGATACGCCCGGCCAGCGCTCATGGCGTGACCATCGCGGTCGAGAAAAATCCAGATGCGCCGGTAGCCGTAGCGTGGATACATCGCCGACAGCGCCCGCATCCGCGCCAGAACCGGGAAATCCTTGACCAGCTTGCGGCCACGATAATCCAGTGCCGATCGTGCCACCGAGAATAGCGTGCAGGCCCGCCGCGCCGACAGACCACGCTCCCGGCCATACGCCACTTGCTGGCGCCGGGCCGGCACGCTCACCAGTTTTTTGCCGCAACCTCTTTCATCACCTCGATCTCCAGGTCGCGTTCCGCCACCAGCTTCTTCAGCCGGGCGTTCTCACTCTCCAGTTGTCGCAACCGGCGCACATCCTCCGACCGCAGCTCACCGAACCGTTTGCGCCACACGTAGATCGTCTGCTCGCTGATCCCGTGACGCTTCGCCACCTCGCCAACCGCGTCCCGATCCGCCTCGCGGATGATCCCCACCATCTGCTCGTCCGTGAACCGCGACTTCCGCATCGCTCCCTCCAATCCGGGAGCCACTCTCTCACATTATCATTGGTCCGAAATCTCAGAGGCAGGTCAATGTTCTGACGGGACCTGGTCGTCGTCGGTTACTTGGCCGTCGGGTTCTCCGTACCAAGGCTTCCTGCATATCTGCGAAATCAATTATCTCACCATAGGGCGTGAGCTCGCCGCTGATTGAAGCCGGTGTTCCAATAATCGTCACACGAGCGTTCTCGTTTTCGACGAGATGTTGCACGACCTCATGAAAATCCCCGTCTCCGGCTGCGAGGTACAGTTTGTTCCAACCGATCTTCGACAATGACCGCATCAAATGGAATGCCAAACTGACATCGACTGCCTTCTGAGTCTTCTGGATGTAGTTTTCGCCGGATGTCGGGTGCGTCACCGCTCCACCACCCATGGCGCTCGGCCAGAACAGCTGCTTACCCTGCAGCCAATATAATTTTACGCGCAGGCCTGGGCCACGCGGCGGCACCATCCTGACTCACCCCGCGCGAGGTTTGGCCCTGAAAGGCTGGGAGGATAAATCCCCCTCGGGGCTACTGGCAAGAAGGAGAGTGAAATCTGTATCACAACAACTTTGGGATATCTATCATCTATGGACGTCCATCATAACGTCCAATATGATACGCAATTGGACGGTGCGGGGGAAGAACGGGGCGGCTCGGATGCCGGGCGGCCGCTGTACCGGTCGCTTCGTCTTCGGGGTCGAACGTTACTCAGTGAGGTGGACATGATCATCGACGCCCATGCGCATATCGGCAGGTCGCTCTTCAGTGGGGTGGATACGACCGAAGCAGAGCTGCTGGAGAGCATGATGCTGAATGGTGTTGACATGGCACTTGTCATGCCACAGCCCAGTGAAGAACCCGTTGAGCAGTATCACGACCGGATTGCGAAATTCGCTGCCGACAATCCTGCCAAAATCAAGGGAATGGCCAGCATTCCTCCGCGTTGGTCGACCGAAAGATACGAACGCGAGTTGCGACGCTGCGTTCAGGAACTGGGGTTTGTTGGCGTGAAGCTGCATCCACTCGGCCATAACATTTCCCCCGAAGCAGCCGAGTGCGGCAAGATCTTCGCGATGGCCGGCGAGATGGGGCTGCCCGTCATTGTCCATACCGGAACCGGACTGCCGCACGCGCTGCCGTCCCTGTTGCTCACGCCGGCCCGGGAATATCCGAATACAAAAATAATAATTGACCACGCGGGATTCGCGGTGTTTGCGGATGAAGCATTAGCAGTGGCGCGGGTCTACTCGAACTATTACCTGAACCCATCATGGTGTTGCGGTTTTCAGGTAAAGAAGATGGTCGATAAACTGGGATCCAAACGGGTCATGATGGGGTCGGATCATACGACGAACTTGCCCGTGGAACTGACCAAATTCCGTTCGATTGGCCTGACGCAGGGTCAGTTGGACGATTGCCTCTACAAGACCACCCTCATCAGCGAGCGCCGCCGGGATGACCGTGAGGGAAGGCGCGCTGTCAGGAATCGAGAATTAAGCGCTCCGGCTCTCCGGTTCGACGCCGTGGAGCAGAAATAATGGGTTTGACTTCTTCACACACAGGCGGCTTGGGAGCTGCAACGGACGTGGCGACATCGTAGACCGGTGCTCGTGTTCCCCTGATTACCGGAGTTCCCGCAAGGTCAAAGAATTCACTGGGCGCAGCAATAGTATTTTTGACGAAGCTCATGCAGGAGTCACCGGCTCCAGCGTCTCGCGCCAATCGCTTCCGGGACAATCGCCGACCATTCCAGCCAGATTTTTCGGTGGCGTGCACGGTGGTGATCATCGTCGCGCTGATCTTGTCTCCGCAGGGCGTTCCCGACGTCGGGCGGTGCTGAGTGAACGCCCTTACCGAGACGGGTCTACAGTCCAGATGCAGACGGAAACGTGGGGACGACTAGACCCGTCATTATGGCCTTGCCCCCTCCGTCTTGGCGAAAATTGAAAGGCGGTCCAAAATCGCCTTGGGTGTAATCAGGTGTAATGATGCAGTGCATGTCGTGGATCTGGAGGATTCAGAGCATCGCAGAATCAATAAGTTGCCTGTTTTCAGAGGGCATCAGAGGTTCGAATCCCACTCTCACCGCCAGAATATTTCCTGCTGAATCAGTAACTTGGAATTCGGCATCAGGAAATTCGCAATAAATTCGTGCCTCGCTTCTCCTCCCCCATGGCTCCATTTGGCATTCTATATTCGCGATTCGCGAATATAGAATGGAGATATGGTTCTGAAGCCACAAGACGTATACGTGGTGCTTAAGATCGTGGCCTCCGGGTTCCGGGGCCCATACGCACAGCTCGCCAGTGAATTGGCGATGAGCACGTCCGAAGTGCATGCTTCCGTGAAGCGCGCCCAGTCCGCGAAGCTGATTCACGGCTCGGAGCTCCAGAACCGTCCGAACCTTGCGGCTCTGGAGGAGTTTCTGGTGCATGGACTGAAGTACTCGTTCCCGGCTGAGCGGGGAGAGTTTACCCGCGGCGTCGCCACCTCGTACGCCGCCGAACCGTTGCGCGATGTAATTGGACAGGGCAATGATCCGATTCCAGTGTGGCCTTATCCACAAGGAAAGGAGCGCGGCATTGCGTTCGAGCCGCTGTACAAGTCCGCGCCGGGCGCGGCTATGCGCGACCCCGCATTCTACGAATACCTGGCTTTGGCCGACGCGCTACGGGACGGGCGTGCGCGCGAGCGGAAGTACGCCGAACAGGAACTTCATCGTCGTTTTCAGAAGGCAAATGCGCGATCCGAATCTTAACTAGCTCCTCGCCGCCGCCGACGCTCTTCGTCCGCTGCTGCCTGAATTAGTGTTTGTCGGAGGCTGTGTGACCGGCCTCCTGATCACCGACGAAGCCGCCGGCGAGCCACGCGGAACGATCGATGTGGATGCTATCGCCGAAATCACGTCCTACGCGCAGTATGCGGCGTTCGGCGATCGACTGCGCAGTCTCGGATTCAGTGAAGACACGCGTGAAGGCGCGCCTGTTTGCCGATGGGCTCAGGGTGGGATGATCCTCGATGTCATGCCGCTCGACGAGAAGATTCTGGGATTCTCGAACCGCTGGTACAAAGCTGCAATGGAAGCGTCCGCGACGAAAAAACTGCGCGACGGTCTTGAAATTCGGATGGTCACCGCCCCGTATTTCGTGGCGACAAAGCTCGAAGCTTTCAGGGGGCGCGGGCGCGGAGATTTTCTTGGAAGTCACGATCTGGAAGACGTCGTTTCGGTCGTTGACGGACGCGAAAGTCTGAACGCCGAGGTGCGCAGTGCAGGGGCAGGACTCAGCGAGTATGTGCGTGCGGAGATTGCGAAATTGCTCGCGAATCCTGGCTTCATCGATGCATTGCCCGGCTTCCTCCTTCCCGATTCGGCGAGCCAATCGCGAATCGGAATTGTCCTCCGTCGGCTGCAGGAACTGGCATCAATCTGACCGCGTTTTGAAGCAACAACCAGTGCCCCGGAGCCGAGAAAATCATAAGACCGCCGTGCACATGTCCTTACGGAGTTGCTTATCGTCGGGCTTATGGCCTGGACCGTGAACGGCAGAAGATCGAGGCAGACTGTGGAGACGAGCGCACGGGCTGTTGGCACGCAGGTCGTTGACATCGCCTGGGGATTCATTGACCGAGCAGGCACGATGAGAATTCCTGACAAGTTTAACTTCGTGGGACAGTTTTCTGAGGGTCTCGCCCGTGCCGCAATCAACCTTGGAGAAAGTGTGGGCTATGTCGACCATGACGGAAAGATGGTCATACCGGCGATATATACGCAGGTGTGGGATTTCTCAGAGGGCCTCGCTGCAGTTTGCGCGGACGAATGTTGCTACATTGATCGATCGGGATCGCCGGCCTTGAAGAATTTCCGCGCATGGTGGCCGTTTAAGGACGGCCTCGCCGTGATTGGCTTCCACCCGCCACAGGACTACGTTGACAAGCGAGGCCGGGTGATCGCACCATACTCACGCGAGAAGTGATCCGCGATGCCCTCGCGAAGCCCACCAGGATCACCCCTGGACACAGCACCCAAACCGGTTAGTGAGCTCGTCTCGGTCCCCGCGCCCACCCAGCCGGCATAACCCTCGTTGGGTGTCGGCAATCTTCTTTTGCCGATATGCTACCCGGCTCGGCGCACAAAGTTCTGGTCGTCGTCCTATTGAATCCCGCTGAACCCGATCAGGTGCTTCGAGTCCTGCTGATTTTCCTGGCAGATGTATTCCATCAGCTCTTCCTTCGGACGCAGGCTGGCCGTGAAATGAAGGTCGAACGGTTCCGTATAAGCCCCCGGATCGATGATCGTCGTGGTAACTTCCAGCGTTCCCAGATCCTTGCGCGTATAACGCTCGATGGTGTGCAGTTGCTCGGTGTGGGGATGCCCGGCAAAATCGAACCAGAACTTGTCGTTATACCCGATCGTGTCGACGACCAGCGTATCGCCCTCATAATGCCCGATCGAATCGCCGTACCAGGTGGGATCCGGATCGTCCTTATGCGGGCGCCCGTCGGTGAAGATCTGCCGGAAGCTGTGGATATTGCCTTCGAAGAGGAACCAGACATGCGCCTTGTCCTGCACAATCCGCCACGGGTAAGGCGAGATGCGCGGCACACCCGTTGGCAGGCAGTTGGCCTCCGGGTCGTCCTTCGACTGGCGCGACTTGAAAATCTTCTCCGCCGCCGGCGTCATCGGGATCTTTGCGCCTTTCGGCAGTCCCTGCGCGATATCGCCGATCGGACCCCCGCCATTCCAGACGCCCGACAGATCCACCGTGCCATCCGGCAGATGAGGCGTCGGGCCCTTGGGCCGCTCCGGAGCTCGTCTGCGTGTGCCCACCGCCGGAGCGACGCGATCCTGCACGCTCCCGCCCGCCGGAGAGGTCGCCACATCGGACTTCGACGGCGCCGCCGCGGGCGGCTGCTGGGCGCAGAGCGACGCGGCGCCAAACGCCAAAAGCACGGTGAACTTTTTCATGTCAAGCTCCTTGAGGAACGGCTACTGACCCTTGTCCTGATCGCTCGCCGAGCCGGCGAAGACCTTCCGGCCATCGGCCAGAACCACCGAGCGGGCATTGGCGAGATTATCGCCGTCCTTGGCGCGCGAACCCTGCACCGTCACCACGTCGCCCTCTTTGAGCGAATGCCGCGTCCATCCGTTGCGTGCCAGCACGTTGGGACTGGCCAGTTCCAGATTCCACGTCGTCACCTTGCCGTTCGCATCTTTGACATCGAGGTAGATGCGGGCGTGAGGGTTCGTCCACTCCATCTTCGACACCACTCCGTGCAATTCAACCGGCTTGCTGGCGTCGTATTCGGCCGCAAACGAGTGATGGGCAAACACGGGAACCGCGGACGCCAGCATCCCGGCCGCGGCTATCAGGACTGCGAACTTCGCTCTCATGCAAATCTCCTTCAGCTTTTTCGCTTACACGAAATCAGCGATTAATATATCAGAGTTCGGCGCATCCAAAACGGACGATAATGGCACAGTCCGCGATGCGATGCAAAAGGTTCCCGCTGGTCCTCGGCCTCCTCGTACCTCTGCCGTGTTTCGGCGCAGCGCTCCAGCCGGATACAGCCGCTCTCTTCAAGCATCTGGAGCCTTTTCGCCGGGAACCACTCCACGAGCTCTCTACAGCCGAGTACAAGCCGGTTCAACTTGAGTTTCTGGCCTGGGTCGATTCACGTTGAAATCCGGAACCGGCGTTTCCCAAATGAACGAGGAACTGAACGCTGCCGGGCTCCTCTCCAAAGGCCCGGAAACAGTCGAGGATTTCGATATGACATATGCCGGCTTCCCTGGAGCAGTGGGCACTGTACCCGTGGGTAGCCTCGAATTGCACCAGTAATTGGAATGGGAACCTCTTCCGCATCGACCGCCGTCGGCAATCTGTGTCGAACGTTCTCGATCAGTCAGTATCGGCGTTTAGCGGTGAGGACGTAAAAATCGCGGTCGAAGGCGATACAGTTTCTTTCAAATACGGGACTGACATGCTCGATACCGTCGTCAACGTGCGTGCGGGAATCGCACGCTATCGCATTGACGGCAGACACGCGATTCGGCACGCTCCGATTGCGAGCTCTTTCGCGGGATTGCTCGACGAATGGCTAAGAATGAGTGACGCGGATGCCCATCGATCTGCCTTCGTAGAAGCAAACACTCACCATCGCCAGGCGGCTGCCAGGTTCAACGGGGACCTAATTAATTGGCAGCGAGTTGCCGACTGTCCCGGATCGCCTCCATCACGAGAGCTGACAATTCAGTCGGACAAATCAAAGCAGACCGCTTCCTTTCGCATCAGGGCGTCGAGCGCCGCCGAAATGCGAATGGAATCCGTTACGGACAAGCCTTCCCCGGCCTGCCGCGAGATCGACATGGGGAAGGAACTGTCGAGGATCCTCACCGAACCGCCGCTGCATGCCGCGCGAATCGTTCGGTGAAACCGAGTCACAATTATTTTCAAAAAAATATCCGCCTTCATCCTCGTCGCCGCTCAACAACTTCCACGCGAGGCCGGGCAAGCTTGTTCGTCATTCGCCGGCCCCGGCTGCTACCGTGCGATCAAGATCCGGTCGGTACCCATGACCGCATCGGATCGCTAAACCGTACAGTGCTCGAGCCTCTGGTCGCGGTGAATGCATGAAACAATGGGCGGCAGGCGCTCCCGTTATTGGTGCGGCCCCGGTTCTTGCCGGGAAACCAAACAGGCCCCGGTCCGGGGGTTTACCGGGCATTGGAGCGCTCCAGCTTTTCTCATCAAAAGGATTCGAAACTGAAACGGAAAACGACCCACCCGCCCGCAACCGCCGAACCGCGCCTGTGCGACAGTTAAGCTATACCCTGAATGCCTGAAGCAGTCATTGTCGATTGCCTTCGCACGCCCGTCGGAAAGGCGAATCGCGGCGCACTGCGCCACACCCGCCCCGACGACCTCGCCGCCACGGCCATACGCGCTCTCCTCGAGCGCCACCCCCAGGTCCCGAAAGAGGACGTCGAGGATGTGATCCTCGGCTGCGCCATGCCCGAAGCCGAATCCGGTAGCAACATGGCGCGCATGTCGGCGCTGCTCGCCGGACTTCCCGTCACCACCACCGGCGTCACCATCAATCGCTTCTGCAGTTCCGGGCTTCAGTCGATCGCCATGGCCTGCGACCGCATTCGCGCCGGCGGCGCGCACATCCTCGTCGCTGGCGGGAGCGAGTCGATGAGTATGATCCCCATGGCCGGCAACAAACCCGCGCCCAACCCCCGGTTCGTGGATCGCTACCCGCAGGTATACATCAATATGGGCCTCACCGCCGAGCGCGTGCAACAGAAATACGGCATCACGCGCGAGGATGCCGATGCCTACGCCTGGTGCAGCCATCAAAACGCACTTAACGCTCAGGCCCGGGGCCGCTTCAACGACGAAATCGTCCCGGTGAAAATCGAAATGGCCGTCCTGAACGGCAATGGCAGCAAGCCCGTTCACACCGAAACCATTTTCAATAAGGACGAAGGCCCGCGTCCCGACACTTCGATCGAAGCCCTGGCGAAACTCAAGCCGGTCTTCCACGCCAACGGAACCGTGACCGCCGGGAACTCCTCGCAAACCAGCGATGGCGCCGCCGCCGCGCTGGTCATGTCTGACACCAGGGCGCGCGAACTCGGCCTCAAGGCCAAAGCGCGCCTGATCGGTTTTGCCACCGCGGGCGTGCCGCCGGAGATCATGGGCATCGGACCTGTCGTCGCCATTCCAAAGGCTCTTGCGCTCGCCGGACTCAAGCTCGAAGACATCGACATCATCGAATTGAACGAGGCCTTTGCCGTACAGGCGCTGGCCGTGATCCGTCTCGCACAGCTCGATCCCTCGATCGTCAACGTCAATGGAGGCGCCATCGCGCTCGGCCATCCCCTCGGATGCACCGGCGCAAAACTAACGGCGACCATCCTGCGCGAGATGGAGCGGCGCAGCGCGCGCTACGGCATGGTCACCATGTGCGTGGGCGGCGGCCAGGGCGCGGCCGGAATTTTCGAACGAATTTAATATGCCACGTACAGGCGGATCTTTTCTCATAGAGGAGCAGTCTCCGCGCGACATCTTCACGCCCGAAGACCTCACCGAAGAACACCATGCCATCGCCCGCGCCGCGCGCGAGTTCTTCGATAAAGAGGTCGCACCGAAAGTCGAGGAGATGCAGCACGGCGACTTCGATGCCGCCGTAGCCCTGCTGCGCAAAGCCGCCGCTCTCGGACTCGAATCCATCCTGACTCCCGAGCGGTACGGCGGCATGGAGCTCGACCTGACCGCGGATATGGTCGTCGCCGAACAGTTCGCCCGCGACGGCTCTTTCGGCGGATGGCACGGTGCGCATGCGGGTATTGCCACGCTGCCGCTGCTGCTCTTCGGCACGGAAGAACAAAAGCAGAAATATCTGCCGAAGCTTTCGAGCGCGGAAGTCATCGGCTCTTACTGCCTGAGCGAACCCCAGGCCGGCTCGGACGCTCTCGCCGCCAAAACCCGCGCCGATCTTTCCCCCGACGGCACGCACTACATCCTCAATGGCCAGAAGATGTGGATCACCAACGGCGGCAAAGCGGACCTGTTCACCGTTTTCGCGAAGATAGGCGGCGAACAGTTCACGGCCTTTCTCGTGGAGCGCGCTTTCCCCGGTCTTTCGAATGGCGCCGAAGAAAAGAAGATGGGCATCAAGGGCAGTTCCACTACCCCGCTCTTTTTCGACAACGTGCCCGTGCCCGTCGAAAACGTGCTCGGCGAAATCGGGCGGGGCCACATCATCGCGTTCAACATTCTCAACGTCGGCCGTCTGAAGCTGGGCGCATTCGCCGTGGGTGGCGCCAAGAACGTCCTTCAGGTCTCGCTCGCCTACGCGAAGGAACGCAAAGCCTTCGGTACAACCATCTCGCGCTTCGGCCTGATCCAGCACAAACTGGCCGAAATGGCGATTCGGATCTATGCCGTCGAATCCATGGCTTATCGCGTCGAAGGCCTGATTCAAAGCCATCTCGAAGGCTTCAGCTGGGACGAACCCCACGCCGCCAGGCGCATGATGAAAGCCATCGAAGAATTCGCCGCCGAGTGTTCCATCATCAAGGTCTGTGGCTCTGAAATGCTCGACTACGTCGTGGACGAGGGCGTCCAGATCCACGGCGGCTACGGCTACCATCAGGATTACGCAGTTGAGCGCGCCTACCGCGATTCGCGCATCAATCGCATTTTCGAAGGCACCAACGAAATCAACCGCCTTTTGATTACCGGCATGCTTCTCAAGCGCGCGCAGCAGGGCCGGCTGGGTCTGGTCAAAGCGGCGAAAGCGCTGATGGATGAAATCCTCTCCGGCCCCTCCGCCGGCGGCAGCTTGACCGGAAACGCAAAAAAAATCGCGCTGTTGTTGATGTCCCTCGCGTTCGAGAAATATGGCGCGGAACTGGACAAGCAGCAGGAAGTCGTCGCCGGCGTCGCCGACGTAATCATGCAAATCTTCGCCATGGAATCCGTTGAACTGCGCTCGCGGAAGACGGGCACGGGCACCGACATCTGCAGCGTCCTCCTTTGCGACGCGATGGCGCGCATCGAGGCCTTCGCGCGCCCGGTGCTCGCCGCGTGTTCGGAAGGCGACGCGCTGCGAACCAACCTGGCCGTGCTGCGGCGATTCGCCAGATACGAGCCGGTCGATTCCATCGCTCTGCGCCGCCGCATCGCCGAACGCCTGCTCGACGCCGGCCGCTACGTGTGACTCCCCGAGTCATCCTCGCGGTAGGCCTGCCCGGCTCGGGCAAATCGACTTACCTGCGCCATCTCGGAATCAACCCCATCTCAAGCGACGCCATCCGCCTGCAATTGGCCGATGACGAAACCGACCAGACCATCCACGGCCCGGTTTTCGCCACCATGCGCTACCTGCTGCGCAGACGCATCCAGCTGCAACGCCCCGCCACATACATCGACGCCACAAACCTCACCCGCCGCGACCGCAAGCCCTTCGTCAAAATGGCGCAGGCGGCGGGCTGCGAAATTGAAGCGATCTATTTCGATATCCCCCTCGACATCTGCAAAGCCCGCAACATCGCCCGCGCCCGCAAGGTCCCGGAGCACGCGCTCGATCTGATGGCTGCGAAACTGGTCCCCCCATCGATCGAAGAAGGCTTCACTCGAGTCGAAGTCGTCGAATTCCTTCCCTGAAAACCTCGGGCGCAGTCAACAGACTGACCACGACATATCCGGAACTCTCGAAATCGTAAAAGTATCCAGGCTGCACCAGCACATCATGATCGCGCAGCAGGCGCAGCTCGGAGCCCTCCTCCTGCGCCACAATCGCGTACCAGCCTGCCTCGACATCGAGCATCCGCAAACCCGACTCCCGCAGCGCCGCCAGATTCCCGCGCAGCCGTTGGATAATCTGCTGCTGCACCGGTCCTCGCAGTTCAAGCAGCGAGGGGAGAGCGCATTGCACCGGCGTGCCCGCCGAAAGATACGTATCCGCAATGATCTCCAGCCGCGTCAGCGCCTCGCCAACCTGTTCCGCCGGACCATTCGCAATCGTCCACGCCAGTTTCATCTGCGGCAGGCCGACTGTTTTCGAAAGCCCGTTCAATGTGAAGACGAGCGCAGCTTCCACATCCTGCAACGTCATAACGCTGTCCCAAGCCGGCTGCAGCGCATAATCCCGGAACACTTCATCCGAGATGATCGGCAGACCGAACGCAGTCAATTGCGCCAGTTCGTGCCGGCGCAGAAAATGCCCGGTCGGATTGTTCGGATTCACCAGCACGATCGCGCGCGTCCGCTCGTTGATCGCCCTTTCGATCGTATGCAAATCGATAAACCAGCCATGGTCGTAAAACAATCCGTAATGCCGCACCTTCACCGATTCGAGCGCGGCGAGGTAGTCGAACAGCGGATACGACGGACGCGGCACGAGCACCTCGTCGCCCGGGTCGCAAAGCAGCTTGAACAGCCACGAATACGCTTCGCTTGTGCTGGCCGTGACCACCACGCGATGCACGGGCGCGCCGTATTCCCGCGCAATCGTTTCCCGTGCCGCGAGCAACCCGAACGGCTCCGGTTCGTAGCGCGCCGCGGCGTCCGACGCCAGGCACGCGAGAAACCCGTCGGGGTATTCTACACCTGCGTGTGTGGGATTCGATTCCGTCAGATCCAGAATGCGCGCGCCCGCGTCGCGTTTCTCGCGCAGCAATTCGGTGAGATCGTTGGTACGCAACTCGTGGGGCAAACGAGCGGAAAACTTCATTGCGCGCGGAAGTCCCCGGACAGGATGCGCGAATCTTCCGGCGGCTGCACCTTGAATTGATAGATCCAGGCGTCGTTGACGATCACGCGTTCAAACTCCTCGCCTTCGTAGTCGTCCAGCGCCTTCAGTGTTTCGACCGGCGAGAGCAGGCGATACAATTCACCCTGCACTTCGCCGTCCGGTTCCGGGCGGAACGCGGGGAAATGCCGCACCCGATAGATCGATCCGCGAACGGTTGCCCGTCCCACCAGCGTCGCGTCTTTGCGCAACAGCCGGGCATAGCGATTATTGAACTCGCTGCGCAGCGTTCCATAAACGAAAATGAGATCCACCACCTTCGCTTATCGTAGTGCGTGTCGTACATTGAATCCGAATGACCGATTGGAACGCCCTCGCCACGGCGCGCAACCTCGATATCCCGCCGGAAGACATCGCGAAAATAGCCCCTGTTCTCGATGCGCTCGAACAAACCTTTCGCCCGCTCTTGAAAGAACTCCCGGTCGCATACACCGAAGCCGAATGACCATCGAACAGGCGGCCGCAAAGCTTCGCGCGCGCGAGATCTCCGCGGTCGAACTCGCGCAGGAATCGCTCCGCCGCGTACGGCAAAGCCAACCCGTCCTCAACGCCTTCATCACGATCACCGAGGAACTCGCGCTGGAGCAGGCCCGCCGCGCCGACGAGGAACTCGCTCGCGGCGCCGATCGGGGCCCGCTCCACGGCATCCCTTATGCCTTGAAGGATCTTTTCGAAACCCGCGGAATCCGCACCACCGCCGGGTCCAGAATCTTCGCCAATTACGTTCCTGAACGCGACAGCGCGGCCTGCACGAAGCTCACCGAAGCGGGCGCGGTGCTCATGGGCAAGACCGGTATGCACGAACTTGCCTACGGGATCACCAACGACAATCCGCATTACGGCCCGGTCCGCAATCCGCGCGATCCCGCCCTCATTTCCGGCGGCTCCAGCGGCGGTTCCGCAGCCGCAGTCGCCGCCGGCCTCGTTTTCTTCGCCATGGGCACTGACACCGGCGGTTCCATTCGCATCCCCGCCGCCTTCTGCGGGTGCGTCGGATTCAAGCCGACCTTCGGACGCGTCAACCGCGCCGGCGTCATTCCACTCTCGTCCAGCATGGATCACGTCGGCCCCCTGACCCGTACCGTGCGCGATGCCGAGCTCGTCATGCGAGCGATCTCCGATTTCGAGTGCTCGACTCGCACCATTGCGGGCTGCCGCATCGGTGTGCCAACCAACTTCTTCACAGACCGTCTGGCGCCCGGGGTTGCAGCCGCTTTCGAACAAGCTCTGCGCCGGGCGGAGAAGCTCGGCGGCAGACTTCTCCCAATCACCGTGCCCGATCCGGCCATTGTCAACACCGCAGCCCGGATCATTTTGCTGAGCGAAGCGTCGGCTTTCATGGATTCTCATATGTATCCCCGAGCCGAGTTCGGCGCGGACGTTCTCGCGCTGCTCGATCAGGGCCGGCTGGTCTCAGCCACCGATTACGTCAATGCCCAGAGGCTCCGGCGGATCCATCAAACCCGCTGGGCGAGCGTATGGGAACAGACGGATGTCGTTTTCACCCCAACAGTCGCCATCGAACCACCCCTGCTCCATCAGGAAAAAATCAACGTTGAGGGGATGGTGGAAGACGTGCGCCTGGCCTCCACAAAGCTGGTACGTCCTTTCAACGCGCTGGGCTTTCCTGCAGTCTCTATCCCATTCGGTATCAGTAATTTCCCGGTAGGAGTACAGGTCGCCGGCAGGCGATTCGACGACGGGAATCTGCTCGCAATAGCCGGCTCGATCACGATCGCATAAAGGACAGTTCTGGACCTCACAGCCGGACATTCCACCCCATAGTCCTTGACAAAGACCACTTGGTCGCGACTGATTATCGTATATTTTTTATCACTTATTGACCAATTCTTCCAAAATTGGAATCCGGCCTTAGTAAGGTAACTGAAAGTAACTGATTCTAAGTCAGTTACCAGCCCTGTTAATGGTGTGTGACTTGCACGAGTCGCCCGTTATGAAACTCACCGAAACAGCAAGCCGCGCCAAACGCTACCGCGGACTGGCAGCCGCGTTCCTGAGTACCCTCGGAATTTTGCTTATCTCTCTGTCGAGCGGCAATGCCCAGACAATCACCACCGGGGATCTGACCGGAACGGTAACCGACGCAACCGGCGGCGTTGTTCCCAACGCCACCATGACCTTGAAATCGCTGGATACAGGCGAAACCAAGACGGACCAGACAAACGGCGAGGGAATTTATCGATTCAATTTCCTTAAGCCCGGCAGCTATCAAGTATCCGGCTCTACCCCCGGTCTTCATTCCGACGTCGGCCAGGTGGGAGTAACGGTGGGTCAGGTGACGACCGCCAACCTCGTTTTGAAAGTGGAGGAATCGAAGCAGGTCGTCCTCGTAACGGACGCGGCACCCCTGATTCAAACGGATAACGCAAACCTTGCGACCACGTTCAACGCCACTCAGATCGACGATCTGCCGGCGCCCGGTAGCGACATTACCAGCGTGGCGTTCACCGTGCCGGGCGTCGTCGTGAACACCGGCAGCGGATACGGTAACTTCAGTTCGCACGGTCTGCCCGGGACATCGAACCTTTTCACAATTAACGGCAACGACTACAACGATCCCTACCTGAACCTCAATAACTCCGGCGCCAGCAACCTGCTTCTCGGCCAGGCTGAGATTCAGGAAGTTTCGGTGGTGCAGAACGCCTACAGCGTGCAGTATGGACGCAACGCGGGCGCGCAGATCAACTACATCACCAAGTCCGGCACCAATCAGTTTCATGGCATCGCGATGTACAACTGGAACGGCACCGCGCTCAATTCCACCGATTTCTTCACCAATTTAAACGGGCTTCCGAAGCCCCACGCCGTCTCGAACAACTGGGGCGCGTCCGGCGGCGGGCCTATCAAGAAGAACAAACTGTTCTTCTTCGTGGATGACGAGGGCCTGCGCTACGTGCTGCCTTTCAGCGGTAACGTCGCCTATCCTTCGCCGCAGTTCCAGAGCTACATTCTCGATACCGTTCAGCCGCAGTCCGTGGCGCTCTACAAACAGGCGTTCAATGAGTTTGCCAGCGCGAAGGGGACGCCCGTGACAAACGGTAACGGCCCGCTGCAGGATGGAACCGGCAATCTGGGATGTGGCAGTTTCGCCGGAACCTCCGCTGGGGCCGCCGGCACCTTCGGCGTCAACGTTCCCTGCGCGTACTCATACGACGCCCAGGCCAATAACCTGAACACCGAATGGCTCCAGACCGACCGCGTCGACTGGAACATCAACGACAAGGAAAGAGTCTTTTTCCGCTTCAAGACCGACCACGGGCATCAACCGACCGGAACCAACCTGGTATCGCCGACCTTCAACGTGCAGAGTAATCAGCCGCAGTACGAAGGTCAGGTGAACCTCTCGTCCACGCTCTCGCCGACGATGGTGAACAACGTGACCGCTTCGGTGCTTTGGTACAGCGCGATTTTCACATCCGGCAATCTGAGCGCCGCGACTGCAGCCCTCCCGGTCAATCTGATTCTCCAGAACGACGGCGGCATCAATGCCGGCGGCTGGTACCCCATCGGCTTCGGCTATCAGCCGATCCCGGGTCTGGCATTCGACGAGTTCTTCAACACTTTCCCGCAGGGCCGCAATGTGGGTCAGTTTGAGCTGCTGGACGATCTGTCCAAGATCATCGGCAAGCATAACCTCAAAGTCGGCGTCAATTTCCGTAAGAACCGCGTTTCCGATTACACGCTGCAGCAACAGGAAAATGGCGCTTACATATTTAACTCGGTGACGGATTTCGCCAACGGCATGACTAACCCGGCGAACAACAGCATCTACGCACAGAACTTCGCGCCTGCGAGCGTCGTCCACATCCGCCTTTACAATATCGGCTTTTACGTACAGGACGAATGGGCCATTAAAGATAACCTGAAGCTTACATACGGGCTCCGGTTCGAGCGCACGGGCGATCCGACCTGCCTCGAAGCTTGCTTCTCCAACCTCAACGAGCCGTTCGGCACTACCGGCTATATCAACGGTGCGAACACTCCCTACAACCAAACCATCGTGACCGGACTCAAGCAAGCCTATCCAGGGGTAGAGGCGCTGAATACCGATCCCCGCGTCGGTATCGTCTGGAAACCTGGCAACAAACCCAACGGCGTGGTAATTCGAACCGGGGCCGGATTGTTTTCCGATCTGCCTCCCGGCGGCCTGGTGGACCCGGTTCTGCAGAATCAGCCGTACCTCTTCAGCGCTGACATCTTCAACAGCTTCGCCGCCGGTCTGCCCGGTACGGCGAACACTGCGTCCGCAGCCGCGGTCGCCCAGTACAACGCATTCAAATCCGGCTTTGCCAGCGGCGCCACCCTCGCTCAGTTGACCGCCGAGATTCCCGGCTTCTCGCCGCTGAACTTCGTTTCCGTTCCCAAGAGTCTGAGTTCTCCCCGTTATGCGGAGTGGAGCTTCGAAATCGAGAAGCCGTTCGGTGACAAAAATGTCCTGTCGATTACCTATGCGGGCAACCACGGCTACAATCTTTTTGTCGCCGACCCATGGGTGAACGCCTCCAATCCCTCCGGCTTCGGCGGCCTGCCAACGTCGCCGGTGGATCCGCGCTTCAACGCTGTCACCCAGATCACCACCAACGGGATCTCCAACTACAACGGCTTGACGGTTCAGTTCCGCCGCGCTTTGGCCTGGGGTTTCTCGGGCCAGATAGGTTATACCTGGAGCCATGCCCTCGACGATATTTCGAGTCTTCCCGGCGAGTTCTGGAGTTTTGCGACCTCCCAGGTCTCGATGTCGAGTCCCTATCTCAAGCAAAACTACAGCAACTCGGATTTCGACATCCGAAACAACCTGGTTGCGGATTTCGTGTGGAACGCTCCGTTTAAACAGTCCCGGCACGCCGTTTCCTGGCTCGCCAGCAACTGGACCGTTTCGGGTAAATTCTATGTTCGCTCGGGTGAGCCGTTCAGCGTTTTCGACGGCTCGGAAGCCGGCATGGTGACCACGGCGAACGGCGGGAATCCGTTGATCGGCGGCGGCAATATCATGGCCACCCCGATAGGCTCTCTTTCCGCCTCCTGCGGCGCTTCGGCCGTAAGCAACCCTTGCCTTTCCACCAGCCAGTTCGTGGCTGCAGGTGCGGAGACAACGTTCGGCATGCCTCGCAACTCCGTCTACGGCCCGGGATACTTCGATATCGACATGGCCGCATTCAAGAACGTGGCGATCCGCGAGAGCATTAAGTTCACGTTCGGAATCCAGGCCTTCAACCTCCTGAATCACCCGAATTTCGGTCAACCCTCTGGTAATATCTCAGAGCCTGGCCTCGGGCTCATCGGCAGCACGGTCGGCCCTCCCACGAGTCCCTACGGCTCGTTCCAGGGAGCGGCGGTTAACGGTCGCATCATCGTCGCGACCGGTCGCTTCACTTTCTAAACCCACGCAACCGCTAGACACACGTACAAGCGATGGAGCAGGCCTTCCCTGCTCCATCGCTTGTACGGCATAGCACGGAATGGTTCCGGATAAACCGGGATCGTTTCACCCCATATTCCTTGACACTGCGCCTTCCGCGCACCGATTTCCGTAGATCCCGCGGCCGTCAACCCCCTGTTTTTCCAAACCTGGAATAGATAAATTCATTACAAAGGCTGTAATAATCTGATTTAAAGATACTTGCAGCGCGCATTATTGGCGTGTCATTTGCTTTACTCGCGCCCATGACAGCACGCCCATTCTTTGCCTTCCTTACCGCAGCGCTCGGCCTGACCCTGCTTCTCTCGCCGGCGTCTTTTGGGCAATCGATCACGTCCGGCGCCGTAACGGGTACCATCACCGATGCCACCGGAGGCGCGATTCCCAATGCCTCTATCACGTTGACCAACGTCAACACAAACGCGGCTCAACAGGTAACCACCAACATGGAGGGAAGCTACCGGTTTGCCTTCACCCCGCCCGGCGCCTACAAGCTCGATGCCAGCGCCTCGGGATTCCAGGCCCAGCAAAAAACCGGCATCAACGTCGCCGCAGGCGAACCGACCACCGTCAATATGCAATTGGCGGTCGCCAGTTCGACCACGAGCGTCACCGTTACTGAAGGCGCTTCCACCATCCAGACCGATAACGCCGATGTATCGACCAACTTCAATCGTCAGATGGTCGAGAACCTCCCCAACCCCGGCGGCGATATTACCTATCTCGCGCAGACCGCTCCCGGCGTCGTCATGAATACCCAGGCGGGCTACGGCAACTTCGTGGCGGACGGCATGCCCGCAACATCCAATCTCTTCACCATCAACGGCCAGAACTACAACGATCCGTTTTCCGGCATCAATAACAGCGGCGCATCCAACCTGCTGCTCGGCTTCAACGATATTCAGGAAGCCAACGTAATCAACAGCCCCTACTCCGGACAGTATGGTCAATACGCGGGCTCGCAGGTCAGCTACATCACCAAATCCGGCACCAACGAGTTCCATGGCGATGCCATGTATATGTGGAACGGACGCGCCTTGAACGCCAATCAGTTCTTCAGCAACCAGGCGGGCCAGCCGACACCGTTCAATAACTTCAATCAGTGGGCCACGGGCGTGCAAGGCCCCATCTGGAAGAACAAGACCTTTTTCGATGTGGATTACGAAGGCCTGCATAGCATCCTCCCCACCGCCAGCGCCCTGACACTCATTCCCAGCCCGCAGTACGAGGCGGCCACGCTGGCGAACCTCGCGGCCGATGGCAATGCTGCGGAGATTCCGTTCTACAAGCAGATTTTCGGCGTCTATAACGGCCCTGCGGGAGCTGCCTCGGCGACCCCCGTGCCCGGCGGCGGCTGCCAGGATTTCACCCTGCTCGGCGCGGGTGTCCCCTGCGCCCTCGAGTTCCGCACCACGCCGCCGAATTCGCTCAGGGAATACCAGTGGTCCGCCCGCGTCGATCACAACTTCAGCGATAAGGATCGCGGCTACATCCGTGTGCTGCGCGACAACGGCTTCCAGCCTTCGTTCACCAGTCCTTTTGGTCCGACTTTCAACGACGAAAGCAATCAGCCCCAGTTATCGGGGCAGGTTGCCGAAATCCATACCTTCGGGCCCAACACCGTAAACCAGTTCAACGGTTCGGTTCTCTTTTATGCGGCGGTTTTCACCCCCTCGGATCCGACCGGGGCGCTGGCCGCGCTGCCGTCGTTTCTCACGTTCTCCGGCGGGCCATTCACCTCGACGGGCGCCTACGGAGAACCCGGTCCCTTCTTCTTTCCCCAGGGCCGGCGCGTGTTCGGATATCAGATCATCGACGATTTGTCGCACGTCGCGGGTAAGCACACGTTCCGTATGGGCTTCAGCTGGCTCCGCGACAACATCACCGATCTCGATTTCGAAGCGCTCGATGGACCCATCAACGGGGCAATCACCACAAATCTCACCGACTTCTACGCCGGCGGCGGGCCCAACACCTCTCTGAACCAGGTGTTTCCCACCGCGCCCGAAGCGGCCCTCGATTTCAATACATTCGGCGGTTATCTCGCCGACGATTGGAAAGTCACCGATCGCCTGACGGTCTCGTTGAACCTGCGGCTGGAGAATTACTCCAATCCCGCCTGCGCCACCGACTGCTTCTCCCGTCTGGCTACGACGTTTAACGGCAACTACAATGCGGCCGCGGCATCCGAACCCTACGATCAGATGATCCTGGGTGGTGAAAAGACCGCTTATCCGCACACCCAGCCGCTCGTCTGGGAACCGAGAGTGGGCATCGCCTGGAGGCCGAGCAAGAGCGACAACACCGTGATCCGCATGGGCGCAGGCGTCTTCGCGGACGAACTGCCCGGAGTACTGGCCGAAGATGCGGCCTTCAACGCCCCGGGTCTGAACGCATTCACTATTGGCAACGGCACGCTGGCCCCCGGCGTACCTGGCAGCCTGTTCGCGACAGCCGCGGCGGCTAACCAGGCGCTGCTTTCGCAGTTCCGGTCCGGCGGCAGCCTGAACTCCATCTCGGCGACGGTTCCTGGTTTCTCGCCTCCCAACTTCAATGCATTCCCCAACTATTTCAACCAGCCCACTTATTACAAGTGGAATTTCGAGGTCCAGCAGGCTCTGCCCGGGAAAATGCTTCTCAACGTCAATTACTCGGGAATGCACGGCACGCACATCCCCGTGTCGGACCAGGGTCTGAACGGCTATTGCCCGGCGAGTGCTTGCCCCAATGGCTTTGCCGGCTTGCCCTCGGCGCCGCCCAACGCGGCGCTCGGCCTCGTGACTCAATACCTCTCCGCCGGCGATTCCAGCTACAACGGCCTCACCGTCAGCCTGCAAAAGCGCATGCAGAACGGGATCTCATTCAATTTCAACTACACCTGGAGCCACGCCCTCGACGATGTTTCCAACGGCGGCGTGGCCAATTCGCCCTTCGGCATTCTGGACACCGACCCCAGCATCACGCTTCCCCAGAACCCGTTCAATATCCGCGGGAACTACGGCGACGCCGATTACGATGTGCGGCACTACATCAGCGCGAGCTTCGTCTACACCGACATGTTCCGCCATTCGGGCTTCCATTGGGGGCCCAATCGGATCTTTGGAGGCTGGACGCTCTCGAGCAACTGGTTCTTCCGCACCGGGTTGCCCTTCACCGCAATCGATAATGCCGACCTGGGCTCGCTGCTGGGTTTCAACTACGATGGCGCGATTTTCGCTTCCCCGCTGGGGGCCATCTCCGGAAACTGCGGAAACGCCGTGAACGCTCCCTGCCTCAGCACTTCGCAATTCGCTCCCGCCGGCGCGCTCACCGGATTCGGAACGATCGGCCGCAATACCCTCCGCGGTCCGAATTTCTTCGACGTCGACATGTCGCTCATGAAGGACGTCCGGATTGCCGAGCATGTCACGTTTTCGTTCGGCGCCCAGGCCTACAATCTGTTCAATCACCCGAACTTCGACCAGCCGGTGAATGATATCAGCAGCCCGCTGTTTGGTTCCACTATCGCCGCTGTCGGGCCGCCGACCAGCCTTCTCGGCTCGTTCGTCGGCGCCGGCAGTTCACCGCGTTTCCTCGAGATCAGAGGATTGGTCCGATTCTGAAGCTGCGGCACCTCGAAGCCGCTTGAGACGCCCGGTCGGCGCTGGAAATCCTTCCAGCGCCGACCGGGCTTTTTTTTTGAAATCAACCCGGCCGGGTTCGTGGCACAACTGTGGTTTCCCACACCCGCGAATGTCATACTGTCTGGTAACTGTTTGCTGTCGTCCATACGTTCTCAGGATCAAGGGGCACTGGATGAATTGTCTTCGTCTTGCGATTTTGGCCGGGCTGGCTTGCCTCAGCGTCGTCCGTGGAATCGCGCAAACCAGCCAGGGGACGATCGCGGGAACTGTAACCGACCCTATGGGCGCCGCGGTCCCGGGCGCCACGGTCAACGCCAGGAACGATAGCGGTAGCGACGACCGCACCGTCGTGACCGGTCCGAACGGGGAATATCGCGTGGATGCGATCACACCCAGCACTTATACCCTCACCTTCTCCAAGGCCGGCTTCAGGAAAATAGAGATCCGCAACGTCGCGGTTTCCGCATCGGTGGTCACGTCCGTCAATAGCGAACTCGTCCTGGGAGATGTTTCGCAAACCGTCACGGTCGAGGGCGGAGGCGGCGCCACGCTGCAGACCGAGAGCGGCGAATTGAGCGGCACCATCACAACCCAGGAAGTCAGCCAGCTTCCCATCGTCACGCAGAACCCCATCGATCTCGTGCTGACGCTGCCTGGAGTGGTTACGGTCAGTTCACGGGACATCAACGCGGCCGGCAACGGCGAGAGTTTTTCGGTGGACGGGCTGCGGCCCCGCGGCAATAACTTCCTCATCGACGGATTCGACGACAACGATTACGGCATCACCGGGCAGGCGCTGCAGCCTGCGAATCTCGAATCCATCAAGGAAGTCGTCATTCAGACCAACTCCTATGCGCCGGAGTTCGGTCGCGGCGGCTCGTCGGTCACCAACATCATCTACAAGAACGGCACCAACGACTGGCACGGCGCGGGTTGGGAACGTTACAGCGGAGCCGGCCTGAACGCCATTCCGGTGGAATTGAAGAACCAGGGCGTTACCACCAATCCCAACTTCGTCAACAATGAGTTCGGCTTCGATATCGGCGGTCCGATCGTAAAGAACAAGCTCTTCATCTTCGCCAGCTCCCAGTGGAATGTCCTGAATGAGGATGAAGAAGGCGGCCAGTTCACCATTCCCACGGCGGCGGGCGTATCTTCGCTGCAATCGCTCGGCTCCAACGCCAACGCGGCGATACTCGTTGATTCCCTCGGCGGCCTGACCGCTCCATTCGAAACCGGTACCATTAATATCGGCAATCGTCCCGGATGCGGCAGCCCCTGCAAGATCGCCGTCGGCCAGGTAATCCGCACGCCCAAAGCACAGCAACGGTCCTATGAGTGGATCACGCGCGGCGATTACGCGCCTGATGAAAAAGACACTCTGAGCGCCCGCTATATCGGATCGCACGACAGCCTGAATCCCGACTTCTTTGCCAATCCGGACGCGCTCCCCACGCAGGACACCTCCCAGGGAGGACCGGCGCGCACGCTCGGCCTCTACTGGACGCATGTCATCAGCCCGACGAAAGTGAACGAGCTTCGCTTCACCGCGCAACAGATCAACTTCACCTTTTCGCCGCTGCCTTCCACGTCCTCCAGCCCGCTCGAAGCCGACCCGAACATCACGATCTCGGATCTTACCGGAACCACGTTCGGCGGTCTGAACCCGGAATTTCCGCAAGGCCGCGCGCATAACACCTATCAATATCAGGACGCGTTTTCCTGGACCCTGGGCAACCACAGTTTCAAGATGGGCGCCGATATGATCCATATCGCGGTGACGGATACGCTGCCGTTCAACTCGATCGGCAGCGCCGTTTTTACCGGCGGAGGAGACTGCAGTGCCATCGGTCTGACCACGTGTACGGCGCTGGCGAACTTCATCGACAACTACACGGGACCCTCCGGCACCGTGGGACGGTCGTTTGGCTCGCCTCTCTTCAGCTTTCCCGAGACTTTGCAGGCTTATTATTTCCAGGACGCCTGGAAGCCGACGCGGAATTTCACGCTCACTTATGGCGTGCGCTACGAGTTCGACGGGACGCCGTTAAACGCATTGGCTTATCCCACGGTACTTCCGGCTATTCTGGCTCTGTCGCAGCCGGAGACTGAGCGCGTCACCCAGAAGCCCGACCGGAACAACTTCGGCCCGCGCGCGGGCTTCGCTTATACGCCGCAAAGATGGAAACGCCTTTTCGGTCAAGACAAGACGGTCATTCGCGGCGGCTTCGGCACCTTTTACGACATCCTGTTCTCGAACATCGGCGATAACGCGCAGGAGAGCCCTCCCAATACATTGGGAGGGACGTTCACTTCGGCCGCCGGCCCAACCGGCCGCGGCACCACGGGCGCACTGCAGCTGGTCAATTCGGTCACGCCCACACTCAATCCCCTTGCCGCCGTCACCACGGAAGTCTCCAATCTGGTCAATCCCCTGATCTACCAATGGAACTTCACCATCGAACGCTCCCTGCCGGCCAAACTCCTGTTCAAGATCGGTTACGTGGGTACGCGCGGCGAGCGTTTGTTCCTGAACGAAGAATTGAACCCCGGGGTGAACGACGTGCGCATCGATCCCGCCCGCGGCTCGATCCTGGCGCGCACCAATCTGGGAAATTCGAGTTACAACGCGCTCGATCTCAGCGTCGATCGATCGCTCGGGCACGGTTTCATGATCCGGGGAGCTTACACCTGGTCGAAGGCGCTCGACAACGGTTCGGACGTGTTCACCACTTCGGGCGATACTACGCGGCCGCAGAATCTGTTCAATTCGAGTCTGGAGAAAGGACCCTCGGCCTTCGATCGCCGCCAGCGGGCGGTGTTCACGTGGATTTATCGGACTCCCACCATCAAACCGTCGTCGGCGCTGGCGAAGGCTCTCAGCTGGCCGGTGCGCGATTGGCAGGTTTCGGGAATCTTTTCCTTCCAGACCGGTATGCCGGAAACCGTTTACCTCGGCGGGTACGATCAGAACGGCGACCTCAGCGCGGCCAACGACCGGCCCAATCTTTCCAATCCCAACGCGCCGATCAACTACAGCGCTGCGTGTCTGGCGAGTGCGACCTGCATCACCGGGGTGGGCCAGATCAATCCCGACGGATCTCTGACGGATTGGAATACCAATGCTCCCGGAACGCCGAGCCAGTTCCGCTACATTGCGACCAACGTCGTCGGCGACGGTCCCAACGGGAACCTGGGGCGCAACACCTTCTACAATCCCGGCCGTCAGGACTACAGCCTTGCCCTGCAGCGTACCGTCCGGATTCCTCATTTCGAAACGCATTTGTTCGAGTTTCGGGCGGAAGCTTACGACGTTTTCAACCACCCGAACGCAGGCGGCGGCACCACGCAGGACGGTTCGAACGTTCCAGGAATCAGCGGCAATATCGATTCGTCCACATTCATGAACAAGGATGTGACTTATGAAGGCGGACGATCTCTGCTGCTCTGGTTGAAGTATCGGTTTTAGGCCGGCCGGCGCGATTACCAGTCGCGCGCAGGATGGCATCCTGCCCTACAATAAAACAGGCCTCCGGAATGCCCAGGCGTCTTCTCCATATACTCGGTGCGGTCCTGCTGGCCGCGTCCGTCACCCTCGTGGTCTGGCAGGGATCCTTCTCCGTCGGCTCATTCGCTCCCGACGATCCGGATCAGACCTTCTTCTTCTACGGCATCTCCATCCTGATCGTGCTGCTGATGGTGACGCTCGGCTTCATGCTGGCACGCCTGATCGTCAAGCTATGGATCGAGCGCAGCCACGACCGTCCCGGATCGCGCATCAGCACCAAACTCGTGGTCGGCGCGCTCGCGCTCAGCATGATGCCGGTCTTCTTCATGGTGCTGTTCAACGTGTACGTGCTCAGCCGGACCATGGAGAAGTGGTTCAATCTGCCGGAGCAGCATGAGCTGGTCGACCTGACCACGATATCGAAGGCGCTGGAGCGGCAGACGCGGGATAAGGCCGAAGCCGAGGCCGACTTGCTGGCGGCCCTTCCCGAAACAAAGACATTGATCGCAAACCCCGCTGCCGATCGCGCCTGGCTGGCTCAGTTTTGCCAGTCCCGCGACATTCTGGCGGCCAGCATCGAGCCGGTCACGACCGACGATCGAAGCGCGAAGCCGATCGCGAAGTATGGGAGTTTTCCCGGTGCGAAGAGCCCGCCCGCCGTTGTGGTGACCAGGGGGCCGGTGCGGCTCGCGGTGGCCGTTCCCGTCGATGTGGTGCAGCAGCGTCTGGCCATCCAGGAATATCATCGGGCATTCGATCGTCTGGGCACGCAGCGCCGCGCCGCGCGTTCCATTTCGCTGCTGGTGCTGATCCTGATTGCCCTGTTCGTACTCTTTGCCGCCAGTTGGCTCGCGTTCTATCTGGCGCGGCAGATCAGCGGCCCGATCTCCGCCATTCTGCGTGCGATCGAGGAGGTCAGCAAGGGCAACCTCGGGTATCGCGTGCAGGTCACGGCAATGGATGAGCTGTCGCAGCTGGTAAGAGGGTTCAACCGCATGACGGGCGACCTCGAAGCCAACCGCGCCGAAATCGAAGCGCGGCGCCGTTTCACCGAAGCCATTCTGGAAAGCATCCCCACCGGTGTTATTTCCGTCGACGCAAACGGCTCCGTCCAGCTCGTGAACAAGGCGCTCACGGAGATTTTCCCGGATTCACATGCGCGGCACGCTGTCCGGCTGGAAGATCTTTTCGCGCGGGAGGACGCCGCGGAAATCCGCTATCTGATGAATCGCGCGCGGCGCACCGGCCATGCAAGCCAGCAACTGGAAGTAAAGACTCCGCGCCGCACGCTGCATCTGGCCGTCACGGTCTCGGCCGTCAAAGTTGCCGCCATCGACGGCCAGCGCGGATCGGCATATGTCATTGTCATCGAAGATACGAGCGACCTGTTGCGCGCGCAGAAGATCGCCGCGTGGAGCGAGGTGGCCCGCCGCGTGGCGCACGAAATCAAGAACCCGCTGACTCCCATCGCGCTCTCGGCGGAACGCATCGTGCGCCAGCTGAACCGGCAAAGCGCGATGTCGCCCGTGGATCGGGTGGTGCGGGAGTGCGCCGGAATCATTCTCGACGAAACCGCTTCGGTCAAGCGGCTGGTCGACGAATTTGCTCAATTCTCGCGGCTGCCCGCGGCTCAGCCGTCGATCTGCGATCTGAACGATGTAGTGGCGAACGGCATCGCCGTGTTCGAGGGGCGGCTGGAGGGAATCGAGTTGAACGTCGACCTCGCGCCCGGGCTGCCTCCGGTGTCCATCGATCCCGAGCAGTTCAAAAGGGTGGTCGTCAATCTGATCGACAACGCCGCCGAAGCCATGCAGGATTCCGCATTGAAAATTTTAACCATTCAGACTCGGGCTGGGTTGGCGGACACGGTGGAAATCGTCTTCGCCGACACCGGGTGCGGCATAACCGCGGAGCAGAAGGAAAAGCTGTTTCTGCCCTATTTTTCCACCAAGGGCAGAGGAACGGGTCTGGGCCTCGCGATCGTAAGCCACATTCTGGCCGAGCACAATGCGAACATACGCGTCGAGGACAATAAACCTTGTGGCGCGTGGTTCAGAGTGGAGATCCCGATTGCAGCGCCGGACAAACAGACGGCGGCCGTGACCACCGCAGCTCTGGCCTGATGGAAGTCGCAAGGACTGATGGAAGTCGCAAGGAAAAGACCCCAGGCTGAAGCCGGCGCCCACCCCCTTTCATGAGAACTTCGCGCGTTCTGATTGTCGACGACGAGCCCGGCATTCGCCAGTCCCTCGCCGGCGTGCTCCAGGATGAAGCCTTCGAGGTTCAGACCGCCGAGACGGGCGAAGCCTGCCTCGACATCCTGGCCCGTTCCATTTTCGAACTGGTGTTGCTCGATATCTGGCTGCCGGGTATGGACGGCCTGGAAACGCTCGACCGTATTCAGAAGATTCCCGAAGCCGACCGGCCCGTCGTCGTGGTGATCTCGGGGCACGGCACGATCGAGACGGCCGTCAAAGCGACGAAGCTGGGCGCCTACGACTTTCTCGAGAAACCGCTTTCGATCGAGCGCGTTCTTCTCGTGGCGAAGCATGCGCTCGACCACCGCCGGCTGCGGCTCGAGAACGAACAACTGCGCGAGGCCGCCAACGGCGTGCCTCACATCGTGGGCGAAAGCGTTCCCATGAAGGCCCTGCGACAGCAACTCGCGCTCATGGCCGGAACCAATGGCCGCGTGCTGATCTATGGCGAAAGCGGCACGGGCAAGGAATTGGTGGCGCATGCTCTGCATGCCCTTAGCCCGCGGGCGGCTAGTCCTTTCGTCGAAGTAAATTGCGCTGCTATTTCGGAGACCCTCATCGAGAGCGAGCTGTTTGGGCATATGAAGGGCAGCTTCACGCCGGCCCACGAACGCAAAGTAGGCAAATTCCAGAAGGCCGACGGCGGCACCATTTTCCTCGATGAAGTTGGCGATATGAGCCTGCGCACGCAGTCGAAGGTGCTGCGGGTGCTCGAAGACCAGCGTTTCGAGCCGGTGGGGGCGCAGGAATCGATCCAGGTGGACGCGCGCGTGGTTGCGGCCACCAACAAAAATCTGGAAGTCGAGATCGAGCGCGGCAACTTCCGCGAAGACTTGTTTTACCGCCTCAACGTGATTCCGTTCCACGTTCCGCCGTTGCGCGAGCGCAAGGAAGACATAGCGGCGCTGGCGGCGTATTTTCTGGATGAGTTCACGCGCGCCTATGGACGCAAGCCCAAGGAACTGACGCCTCAGGCGCTTGAGGCGCTCGAAGCGCATCACTGGCCGGGCAATGTGCGGGAATTGCGCAATCTGATCGAGCGGATTGTGATTCTGCACCCGCAGAGCCGCATCGACGCGCGCCATATTCCGCTGCAAATGGCGCGGAAGAGCGGCGGCGAGCGGCCCGGGGAACGTTACGGCAGCCTGCAGGATGTGCGCGAGGCGGCGGAGCGGGAATACATTCTGAAGAAACTGGAAGAAGCGAACGGGAACGTCAGCCGGGCGGCGGAGCTGCTGGGTCTCGAGCGCAGCAATCTTTACCGGAAGATGCGGACCCTGGGGATCGCGCCGCGGGAGTAGGACAGAATCAAATGCAGGCTCGTATCCTGAGCGGATACTAAGCCGGATCGTGCATATTGTGATGAATGGCGTAGAGCGCCAGTTCCAGACGATCCGAAACGCCGAGCTTGTCGAAGATATTGTGCAGATGGTTCTTCACGGTTTGCTCGCTGATGAACATGCGCTCGGCCATTTCCTTGTTCTTGAATCCCTGCGCGACCAGCACGACGATTTCCCGCTCGCGCGTACTCAGAGCGGCGCCTTGTTCGCGCAGACCGAGCCGGGCGCCGACGTTGGAGTTGACCGCCGGGACGCCTTTCTTCGCCAGCCGCCGGATCACCTCGGCCGTGCTCTTGCGATCCAGCCAGAATTCGCCGGCATGCACTTTGCGTATGCTCTTGAGCAGCAACTCGGTCGAAGTCTGCCTGGGCACAATGCCGCAGCATCCGTTGCGCACGGCTTCGTAAAAATCTTCCTTCGCCTCTTCATCCGCCAGTACGATGACGCGGGTGGCGGCCTTCGCGTCCTGAATCGAGTTGAAGACCTTCTGGCTGTTGGCGGAACTCGCCGGCCATCCCATCAGGCAGATGTCGGGCTGCGTTTTACGGACCAGCTCCAGCGCGCCGACGGCGGTATTGGCGCACCCGACAACTGTCATATCCGGTTGAGAGCTCAGCAGTTTTGCTATGCCGTCCCGGAACAGATTCTCGTCGTCGATGACAAGGACACTAATGGAGGGCAATGTGGCTTTTTCTCTCATCGACCCTATGACCCATGATCGCTTAATTCTAGGGTTCTAGTACCACAATGTCAATAGATGACGATAGTTAGCCGTCTAAAGTTATACTCCGTTCCGGGAGAAATAAAGGATTTTCGCGCAAATCAACCGGGCATTGGATAAAGTTGAGGAGCCGACGGGAACAGGATGAAACAGGATCTGGCCGAAGTAAAATATCAGCGCTTCTGGAAAGGACTGCAACAACTCGGGCTCAACGCTTACGAGGCGCGATCGTATCTGGTGCTGCTGGGGCACCCGCGGTTCAAGGCTCTGGAACTGGCGCCGCGCGCCCACGTGCCGCGACAGAAGATCTATGAGGTCCTCGACAGCCTGGTGGAGAAAGGCTTCGCGCGTGTCGTGCAGGACCGCACGAAGCTCTTCTCGGCGGTCGAGCCCAATCTGGCGATCCCGGCGTACCTCGCGCGGAAAAGGGAACTGCTGGAGCACGAACTGACGGATCGGGCGCGATCCGCCAACAATCTGCTGGAGGATTTAAGCGACCTCTATTCGGAAGGCAAAGGCGGGCGAGGAACGCTGGATTTTCTAAGAATTGTGGCCGAGCCTGCGCAGACGGCTGCCGAGTACCGGCGCATGTTGTCCGAAGTAAAGGCCGAATACCTGGAGTTTTCGCGGCCCCCTTATGCGGTAGACCCGCTGGATGAAAAGCTGGTAAAGCAGGCCCGGACCAATGGCGTGCTTTGCCGCCTGCTGATCGAGAGCGGCACGCTCGAAGCGAACCAGCGGCAAAGGCTGTCGGAATACGCAGCGGCGGGAGTGGAGATCCGGCAAGCCGCGTCGCTGCCGATGAAACTGGCGTGTTTCGACGGCAGGAATGGGCTGATTGCGCTGCTTGACCCGGTGATCAGCAAGCCGGGGTGGACGTCGCTGGTGTTCGACCACGCGGGCCTCGGCGAGGCTATGAAGCACTTGTTCGAAGATCGCTGGCAGCGCGCATCCGAATTCGCCGAACAGGCTGCGGTTTAGGAAGACGAGCGCGATTTGCGGCGCGAATCCTGCTGGGTGAGAATTTCCCGCACCGCGTAAATACGCCGGTTCTGCGTCTCGAAGTAAATACGCATGACCAGCTCGCCGATCAGCCCCGTCGAAAACATCATCAGTCCGCCCAGCAAAAGCAGCGCGCCGGCGATCATCAGGGGCCCATGCTCCTGGATGATGTCCGGCTGCCAGAAGAGCTTGTCGAACAGACAATAGGCCAGGATCAGAGTGCCCGAGGCCGTCCCGGCCAGGCCGATGCTGCCGAAGAAATGCATGGGGCGGGTGAAATACTTCAGCAGAAAACGGATCGTCAGAATATCGAACAACACGCGGAACGTGCGCGATAAACCGTAGTGGGATTCGCCGTTCGCGCGGTTGGTGTTCTGGATCGGCACCTCGGCTACCCGCGCGCCGTAAAAGCTCGCCAGTGCGGGAATGAAACGGTGCAGTTCGCCGTACAGATGTACGTCCTTGAGAACCTCGGCGCGGTAGGCCTTGAAGGTTGTGCCGAAGTCGCGCAGATCGATCCCCGAAGCTTTGGCCATGAGCCAGTTGGCAATGCGCGAGGGAATCCGGCGGGTGATCGCGTTATCGATGCGGTCCTTGCGCCAGCCGCTGGCAATGTCATAGCCTTCGTCGATCTTCCGTATCAGCGCGGGAATGTCTTCGGGCGCATGCTGCAGATCGCCATCCATCGCGATCACGACGCGGCCGCGGGCTTCGTGAAAACCGGCGGAAAGAGCCGCGGTCTGACCGAAATTGCGACGCAGGCGGATCACCTTCAGGTGCGGATCGGTCTGAACGAGATTGGCGAGCAGTTCGGCCGAGCGATCCGTCGACGCATCGTCGATGAAGAGAATCTCGTAAGCTCCGCCGAGCCGGACAAGAACGGCTGTCAGGCGGTCGTATAGCGGAAGAATGGAATGTTCTTCGTTGTGTATCGGAACGACGATCGATAGCATGAGCCCTCTCCACAGGTGATGTGATCGCGGCAACATCCGTTGCAACCGATGATGTTGCGGGGTGCGGCGCTCATCCGGATGGTGCCCGATCGGACCGGCGAAAGCGCCCAACGTGTTATTTTTCAGTTTCGCACGCGGATGGGGATAATGGAGGAACCGGGGTTGCCCTTCGCCAATGACACGCGCGTGCCGTACCGGGCCACGCTGGCCGCGGCGCCTTATGAGGGCATCCGGCCGATGCCGGTCTGCGTCCTGCTCGAGAACGTGCGCAGTCTGTATAACGTCGGCGCTTTCTTCCGGACTGCCGACGCAGTCGCGCTGGAGAAGCTCTATCTCGCCGGCATCACCGGCTATCCGCCGCAGCACATGATTACGAAGACGGCGCTCGGAGCCGAAGAGACCGTACCCTGGCAGCATGTTCCCGATGCCGCGAAAACCGTCGCGGAGCTGCAGCAGGCCGGCTACGAGATTGCGGCCATCGAAACCAGCGTCCACGCGGTGGATCTGTTCGACTGGCAGGCTCGCTTCCCCGTCTGCGTCCTGTTCGGGCACGAGACAGATGGCCTGACACCGGCCGCGGCCGCGCTGGCCGACACCCATATACGCATTCCGATGCTCGGGCGGAAGCATTCGCTCAACGTGGCTTCCGCGGGTGGGGTGGTTCTTTATGAGCTGCTGCGGAAATATCGCGCGCTGGCCGGACGGTAGCCCGCGGAACCCGTTTTACCGGGGGGCCAATTTTACCGGGCCGCCCAATAGGACCGGCGCGCCCGGATGCGATCGCCTGGATGCCCGGGGAGAGTGACTTCGATTGCATGCAAGCCGGTGGCGTCCGCCGGCAGAGGGAAGTTGAGTATGTACTGGCTGCGAATCTCCACCCCCAGCTTCTCGATGGAATTCTCGGCTCCTTTCTCCGTGGCAAACGGAAAATCCGAGCCGCCCGTGGCCTTCGTCAACGCTTCCACGGCGTTGGTCTTTCCGAATCGAGCCAACTCGGAGAGGATGGCGCCGCCGTTGGCAGTCGGCGGTCCGTCGGGTCCCTCAATGCGGGGGGCCGGCCGGTCATGATACTGCTGCAGGTCTTCCGGTTTGGAGGTGAACGCCGTCCGATACGCGGAATAGTGGGCGGCGAAAACTTCGATGCCTTCGCGCTCGACGGCTTCGATCGTCTTCTCGAATTTGGTGCTGCTGCCCCGATCGCGGGTCTCGGATATCAGCAGCAGCACCTTGCGCCCCTTGCGATCCTTCATCCGATCCACGACTGCGGCGATGGCATCGAGCATTCTGGCCTGCATCGCCTGGACAGGTTGCAGGTCCGCGACCGCTCTTTGGATCGCACCCGCGTCCGAGGTGAAGTTCTGCACCCAGGTAATCTCGCTGTCGAAGGTAACGACGGCAGCCTCGCCCCGCGCGCCGGTGATCAGGGGCTGAATCATGCTGCCGATGCGGCGGATTTTCTTCAGGGCCGGAGTTGAGATCCCTGCCGACTGGATGGCAATGGCGAGTGAAATCGGCGCCACACCTGTATCGAATACATCCAGCGTGACGTCTCGCGGAATGCCATTATCCAGCAGCCTGAAGTCGCGCGCCGAATGCCCTTCGACATTGTTTCCCTTTTTGTCGGCGACGCTGACCGGCACCTGCACGACGTTTGTTTCCGTGCGAAATGCCGGATTCTGGGCCGGCATCTCTCCCAGACAAAAGACCAGACAGAGTACGAGACGGCGCGGCGTTGCCATGGTTGCGCCTCCAGCTTCGCACGCGTCCGGCCAGTTCCTTCAGCCTGCTCAGACGCGCCGGGCGACAGGAGGTGCCTGAGCCGCGGCCGCAGGAGCAGGCGCGGCGGGTTGGGAACGCAGGACCGATTCCAGTATCTTTCTACGCACCGGATCGCTCAGGCCGAAAACAATATTGAACTCCAGCCCCACATCGTAGTTCATCCCCCGCCGATTGCAGTAACGGATCGTCGCCGTGCCCATGCGTCCGAATTCTTCGGAATGCAGGAGGATCTGCGAACGCAATTCGAGGCGGTCGCGCGTCTCCAGCTTCGCGCCGGAGGGGGACAGGTTCACGCAGCGGCCGGGCACGCGCCGGATCGTGCCGTTTCCCAATTGCCATGACAAGTAGACTTGGAAATCGACTGCATGTCTGGCTTCGGGTCGAGGGCGCATACGTTTTACAGAAAATACCCGGCGGCGGCGCGCGCGATATCGTCGTGCGAGATCGCCGGGCGCCGGCGTTCGTACAGGTTGATTGCGCGGATCGCCTGACAGATGTCCCGCGGAAAACAGGGGCGAAGCGACGGGCTGTGCCGCAGGCAGATCTCGCGCAGGTATTCCGCGGAACCCGGCTCAAACTCCATCGACATGGCCTGGGCCGTCAGGCGAAAAATCCTGTCGAAGGTTTCGCTCTCCACGGTCTCAACCAGAATCTTGTTCGGGATGCGGCGCATGAATGCCTCATCGGCCAGTTCCGAGGGGATGAGGTTGGTCGAGAAAACGACCTGCAGTTCAAACGGGATGTCGAATTTGCCGCCGCTGCCGAGAGAGAGGAAGTCCACGCGGCGATCCAGCGGAACGATCCAGCGGTTGAGCAGGTCGCGGGGTGAGATCATCTGCCGTCCGAAATCGTCGATCAGCAGAATGCCGTTGTTGGCCTTCATCTGGAGCGGCGCGGTAAAGGCGCCGTTCCATTCGTCCTTCTGGAGATCGAGCATCCCGATGACGAGTTCGCCTCCCACGGCTACAAACGGGCGGCGGCAGACCATCCACCGCGGGTCTACATCGATGCCCGGGAACGTCACCTGCTGGTGCACGGCGGGATCCGCGACCGTAATGATCTGCCCATCCGCTTCGATCGCGTACGGGACGACGACGGCGTCTTCGAAGACACGCATGAGCCGTTCGGCGATGGTGGTTTTTCCGGCTCCGCTGGGACCGTAGAGGAAGATCGCGCCGCGCGAAATGAGCGCGGGGCCGAGAGCGTCGAGCAGGTTGTCGCCAACCACGATGTCGAAAAATGCGCGCCGTAATTTGTCGCGCGAGATTTCCGCGTTGTTGACCTGGGCACGCACGGCTTCGGTCCACGCCTGCAGCGAGACAGGCGCCGGTCCCGCATAGCGCGAGGTCAGCGCGCGTTCCGCCGCGATCTTGCGGCCGTTCGAGGTGAGCGAGAACACGTAGTCGTTCCCGAGCATCCGCCGCACTTCAATGTACTGCTGATCGCTGATGCGGCGAAAGATTGCCTCCGCCAGTTCGAGCGGCAGTTTCATGGCGTGCGCCAGCATTTGAATGCTGGCCACTCCACGCTGGCTGACATGCCTCAGCGCGAGGTCCACGAGCCGGTCTTCGGAGATATCGATGTCCTCGAACAGGCGGGGAGGAGCGGGGAGGTAGGCGGGCGGCGTGAGACCGTGATCCCTCGCGGCCGCCACGGAAGCGAAAGGGGGCTGCGGAGAGAAGGCGGCGGCGCTCATAATGTCAGGCCACGATTCGGGTGTCTTCGGGGCTCATATCCGGATCCCCCGCCCCCGTGCGCGCGGACGAGCGGTATAGTTTCAGCTTTCGGATCAGGGTGCGCCGCGAGATGCCAAGCAGGTCCGCGGCTTTCTGCTGATGGCCGCCGGTTTGCGCCAGAACGCGGCAAATGGTCTGCTGTTCGAGGCCGTCGAGCGAATACGCTTCTTCGGAAGAAGGACTAGCCTGGCGCAGAACGATTTCGAGCGGCAGGTCGCCGGGTTCAATCGCCGGACCGTCGGCGCAAAGAGTCGCCTTGTTCAAAGAGTTCCTGAGCTCGCGGATGTTGCCGGGCCACGCATAGTCCTCCAGCAGCTCCATAGCTTCATCGCTCACCGAGAGGCCGGTATCGCGCAAAAACCAGCGGGCGAGGGGTCCGACATCTTCCATGCGCTCGCGCAGGGGCGGCACGCGCAGGTGAAAGGCATCCAGACGATGGAAAAGATCGCGCCGGAACTTGCCACTTCGGACAGCATCCTCGAGATTCAGATTGGTGGCGGCAATAATACGGACGTCGGCGGCCACTTTGCGCGATCCTCCCAGGCGGAACCATGCCTGGCCGTCGAGGGCGCGCAGAAGCTTGGCTTGCATACGGCTGTCCAATTCCCCGATTTCGTCCAGAAACAGCGTGCCCATATGGGCTGTTTCAAAAAGGCCGGGCTTGAGGTTCTCGGCGCCGCTGAAAGCTCCCTTTTCGTAGCCGAAAAGCTCGCTTTCCATCAGGTGCTCGGGAAGCGCGGCGCAGTTGATATCGACGAACGGCCGCCCCACCCGCGAGGAGAAATGATGCACGGCGCGGGCAACGATCTCTTTGCCCGTCCCGCTCTCGCCCGAGATCAAAACCGGGAGATTCGTGGGAGCGGCACGCCTGACAAGAGTCATGAGGCGGTGCATTGAAGGCGAGGCCACGATCGCCGGCATGCCGAGGAACTCCTCGCAAATCGGCTCCGTGGCGAGGCGCCGGCCGCGATGGGTATCGCTGCGGTGTCGTCTTTCGTTTCGCAGCAGAAGAGACTTTTCGGCGAGGTCGATGTTAACCGGCGTCAGTTCGTCACCTGGATAGCGCAGCTTGCCGGCGGCCTGCATGATACCTTCAGTTTTCCGGCAACCTGTTGAATTGTCAACGTTAACCTGGGAGAATAGACATCTCGTAACTGTCAAAAAGGTGCATTGGGATGTGCCATTCCGGCAATAGCTTCAGGTGACATCATTGCGCTAAACTGGTGCCTGAATGTCACGCTGGCCCTGGTTTCAAAGGCCGGCGGTTAACAGGTAAATGTTCCGGGCTAAATAGCTTATCTGTCAAGGAAGCCGACGTGCTCGGCAACTGGTTCGTGTCCTCATGCCGATCAGGGCAAAACTGTATATCGCGCTTATCCTGTCAGCCGGGTCGATCGGGCTCGCCTTTCAGATAGCGCACTTCCACTCGGCCGATCCGCTGCAGTTCTGGTGTTATTTCGTTTTCACGCTCCTGACGTCGGGACTGAAGGTTCGTCTGCCGACCGTCTTCGCCACGCTTTCGGTGAATTTCCTTTCCATCCTGATGGGCATCGTTCTGTTCAGCATGCCCGAAGCGATCGTGCTGGGCGCGGCGGGAACCATAGTGCAATGTCTGTGGCATCCGAAGGTGCGGCCGAAGACCGTCCAGATTGCCTTCAGCGCGTGCTCCATCGGGCTGGCGGTGGCGGCGGCATGGGCGGTTTTTCACGGTCCGCTGAACGGCATTCTGGGAGAGTTGCACCCGCTGCTTCTAGGGTTCGCCGCATGCGCTTATTTCGTGGTCAATACCGTTTTGATCGCAGGCGTGATCGCGCTGACCGAACGCAAGTCGATTTATCGCACCTGGTATCAGACTTACTTCTGGATTCTGCCCTACCATCTGGCGGCCGCTTCGGTGGCGTGGCTGGTGGTGGTGCTGACGCGCCAGAACGTGTGGCATGCGGCAGTGGTGCTGCTGCCGCTGGTTTACTTTGTGTACCGGTCTTACAAGATGTATCTCGACCGGCTGGAGAAGGACAAGAGCCACGTGGAGGAAATCGCAGGGCTGCATCTGCGGACGATCGAGGCCCTCGCGCTGGCGATCGAGGCCAAAGACACCACCACAGCGGATCACCTGCAACGGGTACGCGTCTATGCCACCGAGATCGGCAAGGAGATCGGCCTCAGCCAGAACGAACTCGATGCACTGCAGGCCGCGTCCCTGCTGCACGATATCGGCAAGCTCGCGGTACCGGAGCACATCATCTCCAAGCCGGGCCGGCTGACTCCGGAAGAGTTCGACAAAATGAAAATTCATCCCCTGGTGGGGGCGGAGATCCTGGAGGAGGTCAAGTTTCCCTATCCCGTGGTTCCGATCGTGCGCGCGCATCACGAGAAATGGGATGGTTCGGGTTATCCATTCGGTCTGGCGGGTGAGGAGATTCCGATCGGATCGCGCATTCTCTCGGTGGTGGATTGCCTCGATGCGCTGGCCTCGGATCGGCAATACCGCAGAGCGTTACCGCTCGACCAGGCGATGGAGATCGTTACCTCCGAAGCCGGAAAAAGTTTTGACCCGCTGATCGTCGATATTCTGCGGCGGCGCTATATCGAACTGGAACGTCTTGCAATCAGCGCGGGTGTGGAGAAGGAACGAATCAAACTGTCGATGGACGTCAAGATCGAGCGCGGCCTCGCGCCTGCCACCGGATTCGCGGAACCGGCCGAAGAACTGACGTCCGTGGAGTCGCCGCCATCCAACATGGATCCGCTCTCGTCCATCGCGGCGGCCACGCAGGAAGCGCAGATGTTGTACGAGCTCACCCAGGATCTGGGGAATTCGCTGAGTTTGCAGGAGGCGCTGGCGTTTGTCGGCGTGCGCATGAAGCGGCTGATTCCCTATGAGACGATCGCAGTCTATATTCGGCGCGACGAGAAGCTGGTTCCGGAATACGTGAGCGGCGAGAACCTGCGGCTGTTCACTTCGCTCGAGATCCCGATGGGGCAGGGTCTTTCGGGCTGGGTAGCGGAGAATAATAAATCGCTTCTGAACGGCAATCCGTCGGTCGAAGCGGGTTACCTGAACGATCCCAGCAGATACAGCACGTTGCGTTCGGCGCTCGCGGTTCCGCTCAGCGGGGTGAACGGCGTGCTGGGTGTAATGGCTCTCTATCGCGGGGAGCGCGACGCCTTCAGCAAGGAGAATCTGCGAATTCTGCTGGCTATCAGCTCGAAGGTGGCACTGGCGATCGAGAACGCCCTGACGCACAGGTTGCTAGAAACCTCGATCACCACCGACTACCTGACGAATCTGCCCAACGCGCGCTCGCTGTTCCTTTCGCTCGATAACGAATTGGCGCGAGCCCAGAGAACGGGTGTCCCGCTGGCGGTCATCGTTTGCGATCTGGACGGATTCAAAGGCGTCAACGACCGCTTCGGGCATATGGCCGGCAACAAGGTGCTGCGTTTGATCGCCAACGGCTTGCGCGAGCAATGCGGCGCTTCGGACTACGTGGCGCGCATGGGCGGCGACGAATTCGTCATCCTGGCACCCGGTGGTGCGGAAGACGAACTGGAGCTCAAGATCGAACGAATGCGGAACATTGCCCGCAAAGCCGGCGATTCGACGCCGGAGCCCAGTCCGCTGTCGATGAGCGTCGGCGTGGCTATTTTCCCCGACGACGGCAAGGATGCCGAAGACCTGCTCGCCGAAGCGGATCGCCGTATGTACAAGAGCAAACGGCTGCGCAAAAAAGCGGCGCCCGCGATGGCGATGGAGACGAATCCGCTGACCGCCGCTGTGTCGTAAAAGAAGCAACAGCGGCGGCAACGACATCCGGCACTCCTCTCTGTGCGAATGGGAGTTCCCGGCGGGGGGTTGCGGCGGTAACCGGCATTCTGTTATAACTCCACGTACCGAGTTTTCCTTATTAAGGTCACGGTTTATGGGCGGGAAAAAAACAACCGTAACGGAAATAAAAAGACCCGAAGCAGGCAGAACGGGGGTCGCCGTCGAGCAGCCCAGCGCTTCAGCCGTACAGCTGAAGGTTTACGAGCTGGCCGTTCAGCTTTTTTCGCAACGCAAGCTGGCCGAGGCTCGCGACCGCTTTCTGGAGGCGGTGAACGGACCGGCCGCGCACATCTCGGACAAGGCACGATCGTACATACAGGTTTGCGAGCGGCGCACGGCCGAGGTCATCGTGCAGAATCTGTCGGCAGAGGATCACTTCAACCACGGCGTGGAACGGCTTAATGCCCGCGACGTCGAGCGCGCCAGGCATCATTTTGGCAGCGCCCTGCAGCTGGAGCCGGACGCCGATCATATTCTCTACACGATGGCCCTCTGCTGCGGTCTTGCCGGGGATGGCACGGGAGCGTGCGAGAATCTCAGACGTGCAATCGATCTGGAGCCGCGGAACCGGATACTGGCGCGGCAGGACCCCGAATTTCTGGGGCTCGCCTCACAATTTCCGTCGCTGCGGATGCTGCTGGAACACGGAACTTATTGACAATCCCGACGGCTCCCGAGCCGCGGCGGTCACGGAGTCGAGGTTCCCCGGGGGACAATGACGGAACCGCTGCGAGTGGTTTCGATTGGCGGCGGGCATGGGCTTTCCGCGCTGCTCAGCGGACTCAGAAATTACACGCGCCCACGCAGGAATCGCGAAGGCGAAGCGCAACCGTCAGTCGATATCACCGCTATCGTCACGGTGACCGACGACGGCGGCAGTTCGGGAAGACTGCGGCGCGAGTTCGACGTTCTGCCGCCCGGCGATATCCGCAACTGTATGGTTGCGCTCTCGGAGGATGGAGCGCTGCTTTCGCGATTGTTCCAATATCGCTTCAAGGCCGGCCGCGGACTCAAAGGGCACAGCTTCGGGAATCTGTTTCTGACGGCGCTTACGGAAATCACGGGCGACTTCCCCGATGCGGTGCGCAGCTCCGCCGAGGTCCTGAACATTGCGGGGCGTATTTTCCCATCGACGGCGGCTAACGTCTCGCTCGAAGCGGTGCTCGATAACGGCGCGGTGGTGAGCGGCGAGACGCGAATCAGCCGGACGCGGCGGCGCATCCGGCAGATTCGTTTGCGGCCGGAAAGGGTGCGTCCTTTGAAAGAAGCGCTGGATGCGATCGCGCGCGCGGACCTGATCACGCTCGGCCCGGGATCGCTGTTCACGAGCGTGATCCCCAATCTGCTGGTCGCGGGAATCCCGAAAGCGATCCGGCAGTCGCCGGCGCTGAAGGCGTATTTCATGAACCTGATGTCGCAGCCGGGAGAGACGACGAATTTCAGCGCCTCGGATCATGTAGCGGCATTGCGGGAACACTCGGGAGGCGATGTGCTCGATTGCGTGGTGATGAGCAATTCGAAGATTCCGACGGCGCTGCGGCGGATCTATGCGGCAGAGAACGCGACACCGATCGTCTGCGATACGCAGGCGATCGAATCCATGGGCCTGATGGCCATCGAAGCCGACCTGGTGCAGAAGGGGAGCAAAGTGCGTCATAATCCCGCCGCCATTGCCCGGGTTGCGGTGGATCTGGCGATGGAAGGCCGCAAGCGGCGCGCCCTAAACTAAGAGTCGATGCTGAATGACGCCGCAGTTGTGATTCTTGCCGCGGGACAAGGAACCCGCATGAAATCCCGGATGGCGAAGGTGTTGCATCGGGTCGCGGGCAAAACGCTGGTGCGGCAAGCCATCGATACGGCGTTGCAGATCGCGCCGCCGGAGCGCGTATTCGTGGTGGTGGGCCACCAGGCGGATGCGGTGGGCGCGGCGGTGGAAGCGGCGGGCGTCCAGGCGATCCATCAGACCGAACAGCTCGGCACCGGCCATGCAGTCCTGTGCGGGGAAGACCGTCTGGCGAAGCTGGGGGGCCGGTTGATTGTGTTCGTTGGCGACTGTCCACTGGTGCTGGCGTCCACTCTGGAGGACCTGGCTGAAACGCAACGGATCACCAAATCCGCCGCGGCCGTCATAACCACCGAGGTCGAAGACCCGACCGGTTACGGCCGCATCATCCGCGGCCACGATGGCAGCGTCATGGCCATCATCGAGCAGAAGGCCGCTACGCCCGACCAGCTCGCGGTGCGGGAAATCAACTCCGGCATCTTCTGCTTCGATGCGGATGCGCTTTGGCCATACATTCACGAGATTCGTCCGGACAATCCGGCTCGCGAGTACTATCTGACCGACATGGTTTCGATTCTGGTTCTCGCGGGCATGAGGGTGGAGGCGGTGAAGATTGCGGATCCCAACGAACTGCTGGGGATCAATAATCGGGTGGAGCTGGCGGCGGCGGATCGCATCCTGCGCGAACGCAAGGTGCGCCAGTTGATGCTGGATGGCGTGACGATCGAAAGGCCGGAGAC
>CAWBIS010000218.1:0-20825 GCA_963788485.1 Terriglobia bacterium | reverse complement strand
CTGTTTTTTACGTGTAACACCCTAAATTTCAATTTTTGCAATAATTTAAAATTTTGTTAGAAATTAAATAGGTGGTTGCAATTTTAGTTCAATAGGAAAATTAATTTCTAAATTAAATTGGCCTAGGTTATAAATTGTTTGAATGCATTCATGCTGTTATAGATGCAGTAGGGTTTTTATGCGTGGAAAAAGTTTGCAAAAATTCGCTAGAAGTCGCCGTTTAAAACCCCCTTTTGAAAATTTGGTTGAAATTCAATTGGAAAAGGTTTTCAAAATTGGAAATCTCTTTTGGGCCGAATCTCCCCGCCGGCCCACCTCTCCTCTCTCCCTCTCCCCTTCTCTCCAACCCGCATGGGCCGGCCCCTCCTTTCCCCGTGCGGCCCAAGCAGCCCACGCCGGCCTCTCTCCCCGCCGCTCTCACCGACAGGTGGGCCCGCCCCCGTCTTCCTCCTCCAGCCGAGCGGGTGCCCGATCCCAATCGGCCGGCGGCCGATTCACCTCCCCGGTGCCCTTTCCTCTCCTAAAACCGCCGGCCACCGATCCAGTCCCGTATCCACGATGAGCCGGTAATTGCCTGCAGTCCACGGCTGCTGCGGGGTAAAGCGCCACTCGGACTCCTGCCGGGCAACGCCGATTGTTCCCGCGACAATGCCGCCCCCGCCCGAAACCTGCAACATGCGCTGCAACAGAGGGTAGTTCATCGGCACGGGGAAATCCACTACCAAAGGGTTTTTCGTGCCCGGCTTCGGCGGGGTTACGCTCCACTGTGCAGTATCCGGCGGAATCCGCCGCGCAGGACCTCCACGAAAACTTTTTCTGTAGCCTTCGATCATAGGGACGCCGCGCGCATCGGGCCAGTCGGCGTCGATCACGAGCGTGTAGCGCTTACCTTCCACCAGCGGGGGCCCTATCGCCTCGTTTGACGTCAGACCGCGCTTGATCCGGCCGGGGTCGAAGGTCATCGTAAGCCGGCGGAATTCCGGATCCCAAAGCTCCTCTCCGGGAAGAAAGACCGCATGGGAACCGTGCAACTCCTGGCCATCGCTATCCAGCACGTGAATATGCCGCGCGGCCTCGCCGCGGCTCATCGCCGAAGAAAAATAAATGTAGAGCCGAAGCTGGTTGCTCGGCCAGATGTCGCCTGAAGGGTACACCCGCTCTACCCGCGCGATGCGATTGACCGGCCGCGGCGGTCCGTCGAAGGTTTTCTCGACAGGCGCCCCGCCGGAAGGCAGATGGAAAACGGCGCGATAGTGAACCCCGGGCGCGATCGGCCAGGTGGGATGAAAAACCAGACTACCGCCTTCGACGGTGTAGCTGCCCTGCAGGGGAGGCACATCGCCGGAACCGGCGTAGACGGCAAATACCGAGGCCCAGCCCTTCGTTGGCGCGGTGCCCGGCGCGCGCCAGCCGGAAACCTTAAACGCGCCGCCTTCGAACTGGATGGCCGCGGTCTGTGCCGTTGCGATCATCCCCAGGGAAATGAATGCCGCAACACCGGCGCTTTTGAATTTCAGCAATTCGACCCCGCTGGGCGAGATTCACGACGCGGGGTCCGCCTTCGTGCGGCAGCGGATCCCGCATCGTGCCGGAGGATAAAGTTACGGCAGGGCAACCGTGGTCAGATTGATTGGACCCACCGGTGGGCCTGGATTCCAGGCTGGACCTGAACCCGGCTGACCTGTCATCACGAGCACGTTCGAGGCATCCAACTGCGCGAGGTGATACACGTTTTTCAGATCGCTGACCGTGTCGTAAGGCACGCCGGCGACATCCGTGCGCTCGGGCGAGGCGATCACCGGATAGCTCTCCAGTTTGTCCGCCTTCAGCTTCACCACGCCGAAGCTCGTGTTCGCAATCAGGATATAGTCGTGCCCGCCCTTCTTGTAAGGCACCATATCCAGCGGCTGATTGCCCGCGCCAAGATCGGCGATTTCGGCGCCTTTGACCTGTGCGCCGGGTTTCAGTTCGCTGACCGGAATTTTGACCAGAGGTGTGCAGGTATAGGCCGCCAGTACATACTGCTGGCCCGAAATGCTGTAAGGGACGAATGTGCGGATCGGCGCCTGCGTCTCAAAGCGTCCGTGCGAGGAGTGCCAGATCTGCAGCGTCGCGCCTTTTTCGGCGCTCTTGAAGGGGAACGGGATCGAACGCAGCGCCGAATTCCACTCCTCGTTCGACAGACCGGCCACCATCACGTTGCCGTTAACGTAATTCATGTCCGTGATAGTCTGCATCCGCGGGCTCGTCCGGGCGTTCGCGTTGGCTTCGGGCGCATCCACCAGGCTGATGGACTCGCTGCTGGCGTTGTCCAGCGAGAGCACGCTCACTTTACCGGCTGTATCCACCCTGGCGATCAGCGCCGCCGCATCCGGGCCCCGGCCGCGCGACGCCGACAGATATACGTTTCTCGAGATCGGATTGACCTTGACATCGTTGATCACGATCTGGTCCGGGGTCACGCCGACCAGCGCCGCGATTTTCGCGTCGACGCCTTCCACGTTGATTTTCCCGCTGGAAGCTTTAGTGTCCTGCGTATCGATGGCCACGATTCTGGCGCCCATCGAATCGCCCACGAAGAGAATACCGTCGGGGCCGAAAGCGAGGGGTCCGGCGGATGTCAGCTGAACTTTGCCCATCGGCAGATTCAAAGTAGTAGTGGCGGATTTGCTGACAGTGGCTACCGTTATGGCCAGCGTAACTGCGGCGCAAAAGGCAAACGTTGAGAAGATCTTCGTCGTTCGGCGCATATTGCTCTCCTGATCCTTATTAAGGATCTTCGTAGTTATATCACGTTATGGAGCCGGTTGGATGGACCCCCGGGGCGCTCCGGTGCGGGCGATTCGCACGGATCCGCACGCTCCGCGCAAGCACTGGCCAGAGACTTGCTGCCCTCATAAAACCATGCCAAGCCCTGACCGAATCGACCAGATCAGAGTTCACCTCCGTGAGCGCCGGCTGGATCTTCTCGTCTGCGCTCTCCCGGCGAACGTGCTCATGCTCTCGGGCTACTGGCCCGTAATCGGAACCGGATTGGCGCTGGCGTTCGCCGACGGGCGCATCGTCCTTCTGGTTCCGGAAGACGAAGCCGACCTGACAAGGACCGGCTGGGCCGACGAAATGCGAACCTTTCGCCCCGGTTCGCTGGATCGGCTGGAGACGGTGGAGGATGCAGTGCGCGAGCCGTTAAGCCGGATCGTCGGCTCCGCGCCTGCCCGCATCGGATTCGAGGGTTGCGAGACTTCAGAACCCGCGCCTTACTCGGCAATGCACCTGTACTCCGGGAGCATGCCGGATCTGCTGGCCAACTGCTTTCCGCGAGCCGCGCTCATTCGCGCAGACGCGACGCTGGCGGATTTGCGCGCGCGTAAATCGCCAGTGGAGATTGAACGGATCCGCATCGCCTGTGGCATTGCGGGCAAAGCGTTCGAGGCCGGCGTCGCTTCCATAAAGGCCGATGTAAGCGAGATCGAAGCGGCCAATGCGTTTCGCTCCGGTCTCAGCCAGAGCGCGGGAGATCACCGCTGCGACGGCTTTGCATGGTGCATGTCCGGCGCGAACTCCGCGCTGGCCGCCGGGGCGTATGCGCGCTCGCGTTCGAAGCGAATCGAGACTGGCGACCTGGTGCTGGTGCACTGTAACTCTTATGCGGATGGCTACTGGACCGATATCACGCGAACCTTCTGCGCCGGGACTCCGGACGACCGTCAGGCGAACCTGTTCGCTGCGGTGTTTGAGGCCAGACAAGCCGCGCTCAGCCTGATTCGGCCGGGCGTCGCCGCCGCCGCTGTGGACAAAGCCGCGCGCGAGGTTCTGCGCGACCGAGGTTTCGGCGCCGCGTTTAAACATTCGACCGGGCACGGCGTGGGATTCGGCGCCATCAGCGCGGAGGCGCACCCTCGCCTGCATCCCAAATCGCCGGATGTGCTCGAAACCGGCATGGTTTTCAATGTCGAGCCCGCCGTGTACTTCGATAACTACGGTGGCATCCGGCATTGCGACATGGTCGCGGTGCACGACAATGGATACGAGTTGCTCACGCCATTTCAACGGGAACCCTGGGATTCCGGGTTGCACCGGCGTTGAGAGTTGAGAAAGGCCCCGAATGTCCGAGGTGTTGTTATTCCACCACGCGCTCGGGCGCACCGCCGGTGTTCTGGCGTTCGCCGACGAAATCAGGCGGGCCGGTCACGCCGTTCACGTACCCGATCTATACGAGGGGCGCACGTTCGACGAACTCGAAGCCGGCGTCCGCTATGCAGGCGAAGTCGGGTTTGACACCATCATCGAGCGCGGTCTGCGCGCCGCCAGCGCGCTGCCGGCACATCTCGTCTACGCCGGTTTCTCGCTTGGCGTGCTCCCCGCTCAAAAGCTGGCCCAGACTCGAAAGGGCGCGGCGGGAGCCCTGTCTCATGCCTGCGTGCCTGTGGCCGAGTTCGGTACCCTTTGGCCGCGGGACGTGCCCGTTCAGGTCCATGCCATGGACGCTGACGAGTGGTTCGTCAACGCAGGCGATCTTGATGCCGCGCGCGAATTGACGGCGGCCGCCGGGAATGCCGACCTCTTCCTCTACCCGGGTGACCGGCACCTGTTCGCGGATAACAGCCTGCCTTCCTGGGATGAAGGTGCAGCCTCGCTCCTCACCGAACGCGTGCTCGCATTTCTCAACGCCGTGGCCTGACCGCAATCGCAATGTTGTGATTGGCGTCCCCAGGGGGATTCGAACCCCCGTTACCGCCGTGAAAGGGCGATGTCCTGGGCCTCTAGACGATGGGGACTAAGAGGAAGGCTATAGATTCAATCTACCGTTGTAGCGTATGCTTCGTCAAATCGGGGCTACGAATCGGGTGGCGTCGACGAAGACTCACCCCAAGTGGACATCGGGCCGCGACGGGGTATAGAATTCTCAAGCAGATTTGCACTTTCTGTTGGAGATACCGATGAACGTTTCCCGTTCGGCCAGACTTGCCGTCCCCCTGATGCTTGCCCTCATGGCGCGCGTGCCCTCGATGGCGCAGATGGATTTTTCCGGCGAATGGTCGCGCGTCCAGGACGAAGACGACACCGGTAACCCGCGCGTAGGCGAATTCATCGGGATTCCCATGAGCCGCCAGGGACTCCTGCGCGCCGAGGAATGGAACGCATCGCTCTACACCCTGCCCGAATGGCAGTGCCGCCCGCATGGCGCCATGTATATTTCGCGCGGCCCGTCCGAGGTGAGGATCTGGAAAGAAATCGATCCCGTCACGCGTCAGCTCACGGCCTATCACGCGGAGTGGCTGCGCTCCATCGACAACCCGTACTATATGGATGGTCGCGCGCAGCCGTCGCAATACGCCGCACACAGCTGGGGCGGATTCTCCACCGCCGAGTTTGTCGGCGAGATGTTGAAGATCACCACCACGCATCTCAAGGAAGACTATTACCGGCGCAATGGCGTCCCCTCGAGCGATCAGGCCACATTGACGCAGTATTGGATTCGCCGCGGCGATTATCTGACGTGGGTCACCATCGCTTACGACCCGATCTATCTGACCGAGCCGATGATTCGCAGCAGCGAATACAAGCTGACGCTGAACCAGCAGATTCCGCCGTACCCCTGCACGGTGGTGGAAGAAGTCGATCGGCCCGACGGGGTGGTGCCCAGCTACATGCCGGGAGAAAATCCGTACCTGCCGGAATTCGGCGAAAAGTATCAGATTCCGATGGAAGCCACGCTCGGGGGTGCGGCGTCGATGTATCCGGAACTGGCCAGAAAGATCGAGCGGGAAAAGAACGCGAAATCGAAAGCAGCCGTGCCGGCGGGCGCGGCGACCGTGGCCGGAAAGAAGTAGGGTTTCAGGAGAGCACATTCGTGACAACAAGTCTCAGGCGCGAGGCCGGTTTCGCCGGCGCGGTTTTCCTCAGCCTCGCGAGCATCGCTTTTGCCCAGTCCCGGGCCACGGGGGATATCGAAATCGTTCCCATTCGCGGGCACATGTATCTGCTCGCCGGAGCCGGCGCCAATATTACCCTGTCGGTCGGGCCCGATGGCGTGTTTATGGTGGATGCCGGGCGGCCCGAGATGGCCGATAAAGTGATCGCCGCGATCCGCCAGCTCAGCCGCGATCTGGCGAAGGAGGGACAACCGCTCTCGAGTTATGCGCCTCCCAAACCAATTCGCTATCTTGCCAACACCACGATCTCTCCGGAGCACACCGGCGGCAACGTGAAAATAGCGGAAGCCGGCAAAACCTTCACGGGGGGCAACGTCGCCGCCGATCTGGCCAGCGGATTCACGAACGACGACGCCGCGATTCTCTCCACCGAAAAAGCCTTGCTCAGGATCGTGGATGCGAAAATGCCCGGCAATGGCCAGCCGACCGATACATACGAAAAAGGCGTCATGAAGCTGAGCCATTTCTTCAACGGTGAGGGCATCGAATTAATGCACATGCCCAACGCCACGACGGACGGCGACAGCATCGTCTGGTTTCGCGGCTCCGACGTGATCTCGGCCGGCGACATTCTCGACATGACGAGCTATCCCTATATCGATATGGCGAAGGGCGGAAGCATTCAGGGCATTCTCGCGGCATTGAACAAAATGGATGAAATGTCCGAGGCGGAGTTCCGCACCGAAGGCGGCACGCTGGTCATTCCCGGGCATGGGCGGATTTGCGATCTGGCCGACCTGGCTTACTACCGGGACATGGTTACGATCATTCGGGATCGCGTGCAATGGATGATGAAGAAAGACATGACCCTGGCGCAGATCAAAGCGGCGCGGCCCACGGAAGACTGGGACGACAGGTACGGCAGAAATCCGGACTGGACGCCGGATATGTTTGTCGAGGCGATTTACAAGGGCCTCGGCAGCGGGAAGAAATAAGATGAACTGCGGAATTTCGATCAGGTGGGTCACGGCGGCAATGTTGGTCGCAGCACCCGGTTTCGTTTTTGCGCAGGGCAGGGGCGCCGCTCCAGCAGGTCCGCCGCGGACCGGCAAGTCCATCGCGCCGATCGACCTGACTGGTTATTGGGTGTCCCAGATTGTGGACGAATGGCGTTTCCGCGTCACTCCCATCAAGGGCGATATTCTCTACATGCCGCTCAATGCCGAAGCGCGCCGCATCGCCGGTGCGTGGGATCCCGACAAGGACGAGGCCGAGGGCAAACAGTGCAAGGCCTACGGCGCGGTGGGCCTGATGCAAAGGCCCGGGCGCGTCCACATTACCTGGGTTGACGACAACACCCTTCGCATCGATGCGGACGCGGGAAACCAGACGCGCACGCTGCACTTCGGCGATCGCCCCGCGCAGCTCGGGGCGCCCTCTTTGCAGGGCTACTCGGTTGCCAGTTGGGAGGGACCGGGCTTCGGCACCGGCCGCGGACGCGGGTTTGGCCGCGCGCCGGCCGGGCCGCCCAAAACAGGAACGCTCAAAGTCGTGACCACGAATCTGCTTCCCGGCTACCTGCGCAAGAACGGTGTACCTTACGACGGGAAGACCGAGTTGACAGAGTACATCAATCTCCTCCCCGGAGCGCAGGGCGACACGTATTTCATCCTGACGGCAATGGTGGACGATCCGACCTATCTGACCGGGCCGTTTATCCGCTCGTATCAGTTCAAGAAACAACCGGACGCCGCAGGGTGGGACCCAACCCCCTGCTGGCCGCGGTAGTCCGCGATCCAATCGTTTTGTAAGCACCGGGTCGGTTTGACTTGGGGCCCGGCCCTGCGCTACCGTGGGTTCGTCAAGGGCGTCATGCAGCCAATCGGCGCCCGCCGGCTGTGAACACGCCGTCTCCCTGTCGGAGAGCCAGTTCGTTTTTTCGACAAGGAGGCCTCCGTGACCCTGACCATCGATCAGCAAAAAGAGTTTTCGAAACGCGGATTTTCGCGCCGGACGTTTGGACGTCTGGCAACCGTTCTGGCCGCGGGTTCGACCCTGCCCTTTTACAACGAATCGGCGCTGGCGCAACTTTCGAAGGTCGATAACGTGCCGCCCGGCTCGGTCATGATCAACGCCAACGAAAACCCGCTTGGCCCCTGCAAGGAGGCCCTGGAAGCGGTACATAAGATCGCGGCCAACGGAGGCCGCTACATGTATGCCGAAACGGACAAGGTGCAGAAACTCCTGGCCGATCAGGAAGGCGTGAAGCTGGAATACGTCCGGATCTATCCTGGATCGAGCGCGCCTCTCCATCAGACCGTGCTGGCCTTCACCTCGCCGGAGAAGCCGCTCGTGGTGGGCGATCCCGGTTATGAAGCCGCCGGGCGCGCCGCGAATTTCATCGGTTCGAAGGTGGTCAAGGTCCCGTTGACCAAAGACTATGCGCACGACGTGAAAGCCATGGTGTCTGCCGCGCCCAACGCCGGCCTTTTCTACATCTGCAACCCGAACAATCCCACCGGCACACTCACCTCGAAATCGGATATCGAATGGCTCGTCGCCAACAAGCCGAAAGGTTCCGTCGTAATGATCGACGAAGCATACACGCATATCGCGGGGGCACCTTTCAACACCGATCTCGTGGCCGGCGATAAGGACGTTGTCGTGCTGCGCACCTTCTCCAAGATTTATGGCATGGCTGGACTGCGCGCCGGCGCTGCCATCGCGCGTCCCGATCTGATAGAGAAGCTCGCCGGGTTCAGCGCGGGCATGCTGCCGATCACCGGCATGGCCGCCGCCAGCGCCAGTCTGGAGCAGAAAACCCTCGTCGCGGAACGTCGAAAGATCATTGCCGGCGTCCGGGAGGATACTTTTGAATTCATGGACAAAAACCGCTTTCACTACGTACCGTCCGTCTCCAATTGTTTTATGGTCGATACCCGCAGACCCGGAGAGGAAACCGTGATGGCGTTGCGAAAGGAAAAGGTCTATATCGGCCGTGTCTGGTCTGCCTGGCCGACTTACGCGCGGGTCACGGTGGGCACGCAGGAAGAGATGAACAAGTTCAAAACGGCCTTCCTCAAGGTGATGGCGTAATCCGGCGGTTCAGGCCGCCGCGATCGAGGCTTTCGCGGGCAATCGCGAAACATTCCGCAGGCGCGGCGAATCCGCGCCGCACTCGCACAGTCCGGTGACGATCCACCCGGTTAGTCCCGTGCGCGCGCGAAGGATCGGTTCGCCCGTCGCCGCCAGTTGTGTCGCCAGCAGTTCGTTCTGGTGGATCTCGAGAATGGCGGCCGATTCGTCGATGTGCAAGCCGTCGTGGATTTCGCACTCCCGCGCGATAATCGCGCCGTCCCATCCCCGCATTTGCTCGAACACCGGCACGCCGAACGCCCGCCACAAAACATCGCGGTCACTGTCCGCAAGCGGCGAAGTCTCGAATGACGTGAGCGTCACGATCGCCGTCTTCAGACTGGGAAGGTCAATCAGACCGCGTCTTTTCCGGTCGGCCAGCGACAGCGCCACATCGAGCGGCGCCACCAGCGCTTCAGGTGCGTAGGAACGCAGCCATGCGATATCGGCGGCGCCGAACTCGCGCATATTGCGGTCGGCGCGGAATTTTCCGTCGAGCAGCGCAATGCGTACCGGACCCGAGAGAGGAAAACACAACGATTCAGTTTGGCTGACTGCCCTGCGCGCCGGCGGCATAGCCGGCGGAAGCGAATTCAGCGCCAGTTCGGGAAAGCCCGCGGGGTATGCAATTTTCGCCCGTTCGAGCGCATTGCATAAACGGAGATGACGATGTTCGGCAGGGACACGCGGACGGAGTCCACGCCGGAAGCGAGAGAAAATCATCCGGTATCGATCTGGTAGTGTCCGCGGAAGCCGTGTTTCTCAGCGATAGTGCAAAGATAGTAGCTGCTTTGCCGATTGGGAACATCGCCGCCCTGATCCCCGCCTACGAGCCCGGCGAGGTATTGATCGGTATCGTCGGCGCCGTCGCCCGCTCGGGTTTTGCCGCAGTTATCCTCATCGACGATGGAAGCGGCGCCGGATATCGCCGGATCTTCGATGAATGCCAGTCGTTTGAAAATGTTCGCGTCATTCGTCACGCCGTGAATCTGGGCAAAGGCGCGGCATTAAAGACCGGTATTAACTATGTGCTGGTGGAATTTCCCGAAATCACGGGCATTGTAACCGCCGATGCGGACGGGCAGCACGATCCCGCCGATATCCGCAGCGTGGCCGGGCGATTCGCTGAAAATCCCGAGGCGCTGGTGCTGGGCACGCGCGCGTTCGCGGGCGAAATTCCATGGCGCAGCCGGTTCGGCAACTCGATCACGCGGAGCTTGATGCGATTGATCGTGGGACAGCGGCTTTCCGATACGCAAACGGGCCTGCGCGCCATTCCCCGTGGCCTTCTCGAACGGATGCTCAGCGTTCCCGCCTCAGGTTACGAATTTGAGCTGGAGATGCTGATCGCCGCCAGACATCTGGGCGTCCAGGTCATCGAACTGCCCATCCGGACCATCTACGAACCGGGAAATCCGACCTCGCATTTCCAGCCTCTGCGGGATTCGATGCGGATTTATTTCGTTCTGCTCCGCTTCGGGTTCATCTCGTTGATGACGGCGGGGCTGGACAATCTGGCGTTTTATCTTGTCTATCGCCTTTGCGGCATAGTCGCGGCATCGCTCGTCTGCGCGCGCGTCCTGTCGCTGGCGTTCAACTATACCTTCGTCCGCAAGGGCGTTTTTCTCTCCGATGCGCGGCACCGGACCGTTCTGCCGCGCTATCTGCTGCTGGGAGCGGCCAATGTGTGCGCTTCCTATTCGCTGATTTCGTTCCTTACCGGGTTTCTGCCGCTGCGCGTGATGGTCGCGAAGATCATCGCCGAAAGTTTCCTGTTTATCGCCAACTTCGCCATCCAGAGGGATTTCATATTCTCCCGGCGATCCGGCACGAACGCATCCGGCCCGCCGGTGGCGGAAAAATCGCAAGCGGAGAAGAAGAGTATCGCGCAGCTGCCGCGAAAGGATTCGGGCCCTCTGCTCTTACACGTCCTGCAGCGTTTTTCGCGCACGCCGGACAACCGCGAGGGAACCATCGCCGAGATCGGCGGCGGGGACGGCCATTTTCTCGAAAGCGTGCTGAACTCGATTCGCCCCGCCGCTTATCACGTGATCGACGACGACGATTCCGGCCTTTCGCTCTTGAAGGAACGCGTCAACGGCAGGGCGGATGTCGTGCTGCACTCACGAAACCTGCTGGATGCGAGCGATCCCGGCTTCCGGGCGGATCTGGTCTTCAGCGCGGGTCTGGTCGATAGCTTCAATCGTGCGCGCATGCATGCCGCTATACAGGCGCATTTCGATATCCTGCGCAATGGGGGGCATGCGGTGATCGCTTTCCGGACACCCGGGCGGCTTTATACGCGAACAAACGAATTTCTCCGGCCTGGCCGCGCGCTGGATGAATCGGCTCTCGACTGTAAAGAAGTCGCCACGGCTCTGAAAGAATGGGGCGACATCGTCTATCAGACCAACGCCGGCTGGAGCGATCGGGCACAAAGGGTGATGGTCGTCAGGAAGCATGTCCGTTAGTCGGAGGTTGAACCTGTCTCTGGTCGCATTGGCCGCGATCGTCCTCCTCGTTTACGCCAATCACTTCGGCAACGATTTCCACTTCGACGATTCCCACGCGGTCGTGCAGAATCCCTGGATCCGGGATCTGAATAACCTTCCAAAATTTTTCAGCGATATCGAAACCGCGACAGTGCTTCCGGCGAATCGCACCTGGCGACCGCTGGTGACGGCTTCGCTTGCGGTCGATTACTGGCTGGGCCACGGCCTGAAGCCTTTCTATTTCCATCTGTCCACCATGTTCTGGTTCCTGGTGCAACTGGCGCTGATGTTCGCGCTCTTTCGGAAGATCTTCGACATCACGCGGCGGGACCCGCGCAACGGCTGGTTCGCGCTTTTCGGGACCGCGCTCTATGGGCTCCATCCAGCCAACGCGGAAACCGTCAACTACATCATCCAGCGCGCCGATATCTATTCGACCCTCGGCGTGATCGCCGGCCTCGTCGTCTATCAATATTTTCCGGGCGTGCGCAAGTACGGGCTGTATCTTTTGCCGGTAATCGCCGGACTCATGAGCAAAGCGCCGGCACTCGTTTTTCCCGCATTGCTGTTTCTCTACATCTGGCTTTTTGAAGAGCGAAAACCCGGATCCGCTCTGCTGCTTTCTCTGCCCTCCATCGTTGTTGCCGCCGTCATGGGATACGTAAGCGCGGCTATGGTGCCCGCTTCGTTCACGCCCGGCGCATCATCCGCATGGGGGTATCGCATCACGCAGCCGCCGGTGATTTTTCACTATTTCCGCACTTTCTTCATCCCGGCGGGCCTGACGGCTGATACCGACCGCGTTCCCTTCGACAGCATTCTGCGGGGCGATGTGATGCTGGGCTTCCTCTTCGTCGTCGCACTGATCCTCGTAGCGATCCGGACGGCGCGCCCGCGCGAAACCCGGCCGATCGCCTTCGGCTTGTTCTGGTTTCTGCTGGCCGTGCTTCCCACGTCTGTTTTCCCTCTGGCCGAAGTGGAAAACGACCATCGCATGTTCTTCCCCTTTGTGGGTCTGACGATTGCCGTCGTATGGACGGCGAAGTTGTGGCTCGATGTGCATTCCGTGCCGCGCGCGGCGATTGCCGGCGCGTGCGCTCTGGTGCTGGCGGCGTTCGCATGGGGCACATGGGAGCGCAACAAAGTGTGGCACACGGAAGAATCGCTCTGGCGCGACGTAACCGAGAAAAGTCCGCGCAACGGCCGGGGCCTGATGAACTACGGACTGACTCTCATGGCAAAGGGTGAGTATCCGCAGGCGCTGGGTTATTTTCAGAGGGCGCTCGTTTTCAACCCCAATTACTACGTTCTCGAGGTCAATCTGGGAATCGTGAACGGCGCTCTGCACAATGACGCCGAGGCTGAACGGCACTTCGCGCGTGCCGCTCAACTCGCGCCCAACGACGCCATTCCGCATTACTATTACGCCGTCTGGCTGCGACAGAGAGGCCGGCTCGACGAGGCCGTCCGGAACCTGTCCGCGGCCATTGCGGTAAACCCCGCCTATCTGGATGCATCCCATCTCCTGATGGATATCTACGCGCAACAAGGCGATGCCGCCGGTCTGCAGGCCGTGGCGCGGCAGACGCTGGCCATGTTCCCCGCCGATTCTGCGGCAAAATCCTGGCTCGATCGCAGCCCAACCCTGCGGCCCGCCGGGCCTGCTCCCGAGGCTCTGCTGAATCAATCGCTGGCGTTCTATCAACAGGGCAAGTTCGACGCTTGCATCGCGGCTGCGCGCGAGGCGCTCAAGCTGCGCCCGGGTTATGCCGAGGCGTGGAACAACATCGCCGCGGCCTGGAATGCGCAAGGGCGCTGGGATGAAGGCATCAGCGCCGCGGCGGAGGCGGTCCGTCTGGCGCCCGCAAATCAGCTGGCGAAGAATAATCTCGCCTGGGCGGTGCAGCAGAAAGCGAAGTCCATTCAGCCACGCCAATCACGTTAAGCCCGACGCGCGCCGGTGTTCCGGCGCTGCTCGGCCTCGCGGAACTCCGGGCAATCGTTTCCCTTCGGTGGTCAACCGCTTCGTGGCGCTGATGGGTCTGGCGCGACATCGCCGCGTAATCTCCGCGCTGCGGCTTGCTCTTACCGAAAAACAGGAATTCGCGCTGTAGTCGCGGTTTGCTGCTACTATAAGGCGGAATGACGGATCTACGGGCGGTGCAGGCCCCCATGTCCGATGCCGTGACGCACGGCATCCGCGTCGAAGTGATCTCGCGTCCTTCCGCCGAGAATTCCCGGCCCATGCAGGGCGAATGGATATTCGAATACACGGTCCGGATTACCAACCAGAGTTCCGACGCCGTTCAACTGATTTCACGCCACTGGATTATCACGGACGGCCTCGACCATACCGAGGAGGTTCAGGGCCCGGGAGTGGTCGGCAAGCAGCCCTTGCTGGCACCCGGAGAATCTTTCAAGTACTCTTCGTGGTGCCCGCTCAAAACGCCCACTGGCGTGATGCGCGGCACCTATCAGATGGCATCGGCAAACGGCAGGACGTTCGATATCGAAATCGCCCCGTTTGCTTTGAAGGCCCGTTATACGGTGCATTGAGTTATCGGACGCTGAAAGTCGCAAACAGCGGCTTCGCGGCAGTTCCGGTCTTTTTCCGTTGAAAATCCGTCGCGTTCACTTCCATAAGACAGCCGAACGATCTTACAGCGCGGCCACATTCTCGAGGCTGCGCCACAGATACCAGCAGGCGATCGACGTATAAGGCCTCCAGGCCGCCGCGATCCTTTCCATTTCCGCCGGTTTGGGCAGATCATCGAGCTCGTATGCCTTCTTCATGGCCGAACGGATACCCAGATCCGCCACCGGCAGGACATCGTTGCGGCGCAGGGCGAACATTAGAAACATCTGCGCCGTCCAAACGCCGATCCCCTTCACCCGAGTCAGGTGTTCGATCACGGCGGCGTCGTCGAAATCGGGCAGGGCTTCGAAGACGATACTGCCTTTACGGGTGTGCTTCGCCAGTTCCCGGATATAGAGGGTCTTCTGCGCCGAAAGCCCCAATTTGCGCATTCGTTCCGGACGCAGCTTCATGATTCCGGCCGGTGTCAGCGTTTCTTCCCCGGCGGCGGCGTGCAATCTGGCGAAAATTACCCCGGCTACCCGCCCGCTCAACTGTTGGTAGACAATGGATCGTACGAGCGTCTCGAAGGAAGGCTCCCGGTACTGGAGCGTGAATGGACCCACGCGCCGGATGATCGCGGCCATCACCGGATCCGATTTTTTGAGATGCTGGAGGGCAGAGCGCACGATGTTCAGAGATCCGCGCGGCACACACCAGGCTGAAACAGGTTCCGCGCGAGGTGCGTCCACTTCGAAAACGAGTCCATTGTACTGATTTTATGAATTCCACGAAACTGTTCGGCCTGACTCTCGCAGCTTTGTTGATCGTGCCGTTGGTGCTTGTCCGTCTGGATGCGCAGAGACCGGAGGACGATCTCGGGGCGCCGATCAAGGTTGATGTCGATGTTGTGAACCTGTACTGTGCGGTCCGTAACAAACAGAACGCACTGATCGGCAATCTGGAAAAAACCGATTTCACCCTCGCCGAAGACGGTACGCCGCAGACCATCAAATATTTCACGCGGGAGACCGATCTGCCGCTGACGATCGGCCTGCTGGTCGACGTGTCGGGCAGCCAGCGGAACCTGATCGAGATCGAGCGCCGGGCGGCTTCCTCGTTCTTCGCAAACGTACTCCACAAGAAAGATGTCGCTTTTTTGATCAGCTTCGGCGCTGATTCGGAGTTGCTGCAGGACATCACCGGCTCGCCGCGCATTCTGGAGGACGGTCTTAACCAGCTGAAGCTGAACACCGGTTTTTCGGGGATCAATGCCGGTCCAGTGCCGACCATGAACCACCCCCGCGGTACGGTGCTCTACGATGCCGTTTACCTGGCCGCGAACGATATGCTGTCGAAGGAAGTGGGACGCAAGGCCATCGTGCTGATCACGGACGGGCAGGATGAGGGAAGCCAGCTCAGCATGAAAGCAGCCATCGAGGCGGCGCAGAAAGCCGACGCGATCATCTACGGAATCCTGTACGTCGATCGCCAGTTCTACGGCCCCGGAATCGTTTTTGGCGGATATAGCGGCGAGGGCGTACTGAAGCAGATGTCCGAAGAGACCGGCGGACGTTTGTTCCAGGTGGATCGGAAGAACAGCCTCGAAAATATTTTTGACCAGATCCAGCAGGAGATGCGGACGCAGTACGCAATCGGCTATACGCCGACCAACGGCAAAAAGGACGGTTCGTTCCGCAAGATCGATCTGCGCGCATCGAACAGGGATCTCAAAGTCCAGGTGCGCAAGGGCTACTACGCGATGCCCAATAACAACCAGTAGTCTACGGCAACTGTTTTCGCGACTGGAAGTACTCTTCGACAGCCTGCGCCATCGGAGGCATCGGGGCGATCCCCGAATCCTGCAGGCGCGCATTTTCCAGAGCGGAGTATCGCGGCCTTTTAGCCGCCGTGCGATACTCCCGCTCATTGGTCGGCTGAAGATCGGCCGCGATGCCCGCCTTTTCGAAAATCAACCGGGCGAATTCGAACCAGGAAACCGGCTCGCCTCCGCCGATGTGGAAAATCCCATCCAGATTGCGTTCGAACAGATCGATGGCGCGGCTGGCGAGCGCCGGCGCATAGGTCGGCGAAGCCACAAAATCTTCGACCACGCGGATCGGCTTACCGCTTCGCGACAGGCGCAGCATGGTTTCGACGAAATTACCGTGCCCCGTATGCACGCCCGCGGGTCCGAACACGCCGCACGTCCTCACAATGATCGGACGATCGAGATAAGCCTGGGCATAAAGCTCCCCGGCCAGTTTGGAGACCGCATAAGCGCCCTGGGGATGGGTTGGGTCGTTTTCGCGATAAGGCCTGCCCAGATTTCCGTCGAAAACGTAATCGGTGGAGAAATGGATCAGCCGCGCGTCACTCTGCCGGCAAGCGAGCGCCAGGTTCCGCACGCCCAGGCCATTGGCTTCGTAGGCTGCCAGCGGCTCCCGTTCGGCCACATCGACCTGATTGTACGCGGCGGCGTTGAAGACCGCCTGCGGATCAATCTCCGCCAGCGTTCGTTCCAACTTCGCGCTGTCGCGGATATCGGCCGCCGCCCGGTCGAATCCGTGCACTTCACCACCACGCCGCTTCAGTTCGGCGCAAAGCTCGACGCCCAGTTGTCCTGAAGACCCGAAAACAACGAATTTTTTCGCCAATCGCGATTTTACCAGTGCAGGTAAAAGAACGCCGAAGCCGCCGCGGCGAGTAGAAGGACCAGGGCCAGACCCGCCCAGGCAATCCGATGGCTGCGGGGGTCTTCGCGGACCTCTTCCTCAGTGTCGGCCCGCGGCTCCGGCTTCCGGGTTTGCGCGGATGCGCGCCGCGCCATTGCCTGAGTGAGCCGCTCTTTACCCGCGCGATCGGCGATCACGATCGTTCCTGAATTCATGCTGGTCGTGGTTTCCAACAATTGCGTCCGCAGCGGTTCGGGGACCTCCTGCACGGAATGATAGAATCCGCGTTCGCGGCCGCAGGCAATCATTACCGCCGACGTCTTGATAACCCCCGAGACGCTGCGCATCAGCCGGATGCCGCAGTCGGGGCAGACGTCGTGCAGCCCTTTCAACTCGCAATGGCACCTGGGACAGGTCACTTTTGCCGTTCGCCTTTTACCGGTCACCCGTCGACGAAGGCCGCCAGACGCGGTTCGCGCATGCCGGCGCTCTGCGAGCCGAACTGACCCAGAATCACCTGTATGAACCCCAACGCGGACTTGGGGAGAGCTTTGTCCTTGCGATAAATCAAGCCCAGCTTGCGGATCATGGGCTCGGGTGCGAGCGGCACGGTGACAAGCGAGCCGGCGTCTACTTCTTCGAGGCAGTTGGAAGCGGCGAGGAAGGTGATCCCCAGACCCGCCATCACGAAGCGCTTCATGGTTTCCGACGAGTCCAGTTCCATGGAAACCTGGAGCTCGCCTTCCACACTTTCAAACCATGTATTCAGGCGGCTCCGAGTCATACCGGTCTGCGGCAGAAGCAGCGGCCAGGCGATCACATCCTCGCAGCGGACCTTGTCCATTGCCGCCAGGGGATGATCCGCGGGCACTACCGCGCGCACCTCGTCGCGATAAATCTCGACGACCTGTACCCGTTTCTCCACCACCGGCAGCTGCGTCAACCCGAAATCCGCCACGTTCTCCATGACTGCCTCGACCACGCGCGATCCGTATGACCGGTTCACCTGCAACTGGACGCCCGGAAACTGTGTCTTGTATTCGGCGAACACCTTCGGCAGAACGTAAATGCAGGTCGCCTCGTTGGCCGCAATCACCAGTTCCCCGCGAGGGGAAGTTTCGAGTTCGTTGAGCGAATTCTGCGCCTGGCGGCGAAGATCGAGCATGCGCTCCGCGTACTCGGCAAATATCTTGCCTGCCGTAGTCAGCGAAATTCGGCTGCCAAATCTCTCAAAAAGCTCGGCTTTCAACTCATGTTCCAGCTGCCGGATCTGGGCGCTGATAGCGGGTTGAGTGCGGTAACAGGTCTGCGCGGCTTTCGAGAAGCTCTTCAGGCGGACGATTTCAAGGAACGTGTGGAGTTGGTCAAAATCCATGAACTGCCGCCATTGTGCAAAGGGGTAGACATTCGGGGTCGCCCCGTTCCATGTCAACTATTGCACATATTTTACCAGAGCGTGGAATAGCTTTCGCGCTGGCTGCCCCGGCGATCAGGGCGTAGAGTGGAATTTGACGGTCCGGCTCCTCGCTTTCCTGATGCTTGGCTTCGCGCTGCGCGCGCAAACCGCGAGCCAGGTCCTCGTCGTGGTTAACAGGCAATCCCGCGATTCGCGCGAGATCGGCCAGTATTACCTGAAGAAACGCGCCGTTCCTCTGGCGAACCTGTGCACGATCGACACCGCGCCGGTGGAGGCCATTACCCGCGAGGTCTACGACCGCGAAGTCCGCGCTCCCGTAGGCGATTTTCTGAAAAAGCACGGACTCGTCGAGCGCATTCTCTACATCGTCACCACTTCCGGCGTGCCGTTGAAGATCATCGGCGACGGGGGCGGGACTCGCAATACCGGCGCCTCCGTCGATTCGGAACTGACGGTACTCTACGAACAACTGCACGGCGTCACGATCCCGTTACCCGGGCCATTAAACAATCCGTTTTTCCGCCAGCGCGACACGCCGTTCGGCCACCCGCTGTTTCCGATATATCTTGTGACGCGGCTCGCGGCTTACGACATGGACGAAATGAAAGGACTGGTTGACCGCGCTCTGCTGGCCCGCAATACCGGTAAGTTTGTGATCGATTTACGCGCCGACGAGAAAACGGAAGGCAATCAATGGCTGCGCACGGCGGCCTTGTTACTGCCGAAAGACCGCGTGATTCTGGACGATTCGGCCGCGGTCCTGACGAATCAGAAGGACGTAATCGGATACGCGTCCTGGGGATCCAACGATTTCGATCGCAAACAGCGATTTCTGCACTTCCAGTGGCTTCCGGGCGCGATTATGACGGAGTTTGTTTCCACCAACGCTCGTACGTTCCAGCGTCCGCCGGCTCAATGGGAGATCGGCCCGTGGGGAGACCACTCGAAGTGGTTCGCGGGATCTCCTCAAACCATGACTGCGGATTACATCCATGAAGGCGCGACAGGCGCCTCGGGGCAGGTGGACGAACCGTATCTGACCGGTTGCCCCCGTCCGGAGTTCGTCCTGCCCGCCTATTACGCCGGCCGAACCCTCGCCGAAAGTTACTATCTCGGAATACCGGCCCTGAGCTGGATGAACATCGTAATCGGCGATCCGTTAACACGTCTCAGGCCCTGACCGCTACAATTGAATCATTCATGACAGTCGAGATAGAAGGAGTTACTCTCCACCTCGCCCATCCCGACGAGTTGCCTGTTCGTTGGGTGGGACAGGAAGAGTTGATGCGTCAGTTGCTGGCCGCCTGGATGGTGGTCACGGAAAACGACGTGCCGATGAATCCGCGGCTGATCGGCAAGCCCGGTGTCGGCAAGACGACGCTCGCCTACGCGGCGGCCAGGCGCATGGGCCGGGACGTCTTCATCATGCAGGCCACTCTGGACACGCGGCCGGAAGACCTGTTGATCACTCCCGTCATTGAGGGCGCGGGCCGTCTGCGCTACGTGGCGTCGGCGCTGGTGAGCGCCATGATCCTCGGCGGCATCGTGATTCTGGACGAAGGCAACCGCATGAGCGAGAAGAGCTGGGCCAGTCTGGCGCCGCTGCTGGATAACCGGCGCTACGTGGAAAGCATCGTTGCCGGCGTCAAAATCAAGGCGCACCCGCATTTCCGTCTGGTCACCACCATGAACGACGACGCCTCGACGTTCGAACTGCCCGAATACATCCATTCCCGTCTCCAGCCGCAGATCCTGATCGATTTTCCGGAAAAAGACGAGGAATACCAGATCCTCAAGGAGAATCTGCCGTTCGCCGAGGATCGCATCCTGCAGTACGTCACGGATTTCCTGCAGCAGGCGCACGCCGCCGACGAGCGCTACAGCGTTCGCGACGGCATCAATATCGCGCGTTATGCGATCAAGCTCAAGAGTCTTGCCACCGGGATCGAACACGAAAAATACGCGCTCGAAACATCTCTGATCGAGACGCTGGGCGAGGAGGCCCTGCGCTATGTCCGGCGACCCCGGGTCACGACCTGAAGCGCCACCGCCCGACCCGCAGGCCCTTGACTGGTCAAGCCTGACCCGGGGACGTTTCGAATATCTCCCCGTAGTGCCCGGTCGGCTGGAGTTCGCGATCGAATCACCACAAACTGAATCTGCCAAGGTGAGCAAGTCGGAATGCTGTGGCCTATTCTATTTGGAAAAGGGCAGAAGAATTTTATAGCACCCCTCATTCAACTGGAGCAATAATGCTGCAAAAAATGCTGGGGTGACCTGCATCGTAATTCGGTTGCGTTCACAAATTAACGGTAAGGTCCAGATCTACGACGGGAGCAATGTGCGCTCTGTTGCCAGTATTGGTCCTTATCTAACGCCTGATTCAAATACGATTGTCATTAAGTCGAACGTGCAAATAGCAAATCTTCCGCAAATGGTATCCGGGAACAAGGCAACTGATGAAGGCAATTTCATATTATCCAAACAAGACCTTGACGACCTGCTGACGAAATATCCAACCGCAGGTCAATTCATCAGAAGACTTGAAGGAGCTATGGAGTTCATTAGAGGACAATTCAGATGGTGTATATGGCTCGACGACTTCTAATGTTGAAAAAGCAAAATCTATTGCACCAATCATAGTCAGGCAATTAG
>CAWBIS010000217.1:0-12717 GCA_963788485.1 Terriglobia bacterium | reverse complement strand
TTCTCTGCATTGGGATCTGTGTCGAGATGGGCCAAAGTCTGCTCTATCGTCATCGAACCGAATGGAGAGATTTCGAAGCCGATGCGCTGGGCGTCGTTGCCGCGGCGATCGTGATCCGCACCGGCAGACTTTTCTCCCGCAAAACACCCGCGGCGCAGTGACCTGGCAATTCACGGTCGCGCTGTACGGAACCCGGGGCTGAGACACGGGAAACCGGCACGTGGGCGGGCAGCCAGGCGAGCTGAGCGCGAAACATTCGCCGCGCCTTGACGCTGCTGGAGCTCTGATCCAGAAACAAAACGGCCAAGGCTCGCGGTCTTCCGCGAGCTGTGGCCGTAAGAGGAACGATGGCTCAGAACTGGTAGCGCAGAGCCATCTGCATGACTCGGGGAGCCGCGCCGAGCCCGTACGTGGTGATCTCGCCGAATGTGGTCGGGTTGGCCAGGCTCAGATTCGGATTGCCCCATTCGACATTGTTAAAGGCGTTGTACATCTCCGTCCGGAAGCTGATGGTCTGGGCTTCCCAGGGCAGCCGGAAGCTCTTGTTGATGGCCAGATCGGTATCGAAGAAGTGCGGTCCGCGCAGGATGCCGCGGGTTCCGACCTGTCCCGGACCCGCGCCAACGAAGCTGTTGATCGCATTCGGATTGGCGAAAATACTGGGAATGCCGTTGGAGTCGAATTGGAAACCGCTCGACGGTATTTTCGCTCCCGGAGCCAGAATGCCGAATGCGGAGATGTCGTAGTTGACGTTGTAATCGCCGGCGTCGCTGATGGTCAGAGGCGTACCTGTGTGGAAGGTAACAAGCCCCGATACGAACCAGCCTCCAACGATCTCATTGACCCATCCGCGCGAACCGTCGAGGAACATTTTGCCTTTGCCGAACGGAAGTTCGACAACGAAGTCGCCCGTGACAGCGTGGCGGGCGTCGAAATCCGAGGGTCCCTTGAACGCATTGGGGTTGAAGGCGTCCTGCAGCAGGCCGCTCCCGCTGGTGCCGTTCGTATTGGCGGGCGCGCCCGCAGCGGCGTTTGTAATCGCATCGGACGCTTCGGAGGCTGAGCCGTTATCGATGGAGTGGCTGAGGGTGTAGTTCAAATCGTAACCCCAGCCGCCGGCGACGGGCCGCCGCAGCACGATGGTCATGGCGTGGTAGGAAGACCAGCCGTTGTTGGTGTAAACGTCCAGGCCGGAATCCTGCAGCGGAAAGAACGTGTTGCAACCGGTCTTGACAAGGCAGGTGCCGTTGGTTTGCCGGATGCGGTCGATGTCGTTCAAACTGTCCAGCCAGCTGCCGGCGTAGTTGCTGTATACGTCGTAGAAGAAGTTGGCGCTCGGGCTCCCGGTAATGTAATGGTTCGCCAGAGCGGGGACCATATCGTTGAACCATGGCTCATTGGGAACCAGGCTTGGGTTCGCCTTCACCTGCGCGGCCGTGAGACCCGTGTCATACAGGTACGCCAGAGCCTGGCCGGCCTGGGCAAACGTCTGTCCCGAGGTGGGATCGGTGAAGTTGCTCAACGGCTGGCCGTAATCCTGCTCGATGATCCCCCGGTGCCCCAAACGTCCGGCGTAGCCGATCTCAATGCTCATTTTCTTCGGCAGCGGCCGGGCGTAGTTGACGTTGATCACGTACTGATAGGGAGCTTTCAGTGTGCTCGAGACGCCGCTGAAGGTATTGAATCCGCCTTGAATCGTGGCGGGCGTCAGCGGGAATCCTCCGGCGGCGACCGAAGGAATCGTGGGATAACCATCTCCCATATAGCGATAGGAGGTGGTGAAATTGGTGTTGACCGGCTGCGACACAGCAGTCGCAAGACCCGGCGAGCCGGTGGATGCGAACGACTGCGCCATGGCAGTTCCGTAGTGGTCGTAGAGCATGGCGAAGCCGGACCTGAATACGCTTCCTTTGCCGGCGATCTTTTCGAGCCAGCTGCCGGATTCGGGGCTGTAAGCCAGCGCGAGGCGCGGGCCGAAGTTGCCCTTGTCGAGCGGATAATAACCAGGACCGTTGTTCGCCGGCCCGCCGAGCGCGTACGTGAGCAGCGCGTCCGGAACCGAGTAATTCGGGATGCCGTTTTGCGCCGCGTACAGACGCTGAGCGAAGTATTCGTTGAGATTCGTTGTGGGGATCACCTCGCGGCCGTTGATTTCATAGGGAACGCCGGAAAGGGAATAGCGGAGACCGGCCGTTATGGTGAAGTTCGGCTTGAGTTTCCAGGCGTCCTGAATGTACCCTTCGTACTCGTGATCTTCAAATGACGTACCCACGGGATTTCCGAATGGAATCGGATTGCCGTTGGTGTTGTAGTTGTAAGTCGCGCCATATTGGTTGATCAGCCCGAGCACGGCGCCGAACGCGTTCGTGGTATTCGTACTCGAAGCAAGAGCGGTGTTGGCCGGCAAGCCCAGGGTATTGACAAGGTAATTCACCACGTCCGTGTCGATGTCACCGCCGAGGCCGAGCAGCGTGTTGCGCGAGAAGCTGTAGCTGGGGACATTGTTGTAATTGAGATTGGTATTCAGGGCAAACCGGAAGTTAATACCGAACTGGATGGTGTGAGCTCCCTTGGTCCAGGTCGTATCGTCGGTGAAGTTTGTGGTAGGCGCGATGCGTTGGGTAGGGCGGGTCGTGCCGATAGGCGCGGCGAAATAGAAGGTCGGCACCACGGCTTCGGTGCCGGTGCCCGCGTTGCTGAGCCGCGTGTATCCCCAACCTACGGAATTCACCATGGTCGGGGAAATCACGATGGTGTCGTGCACCGCCATTCCGCGCGAGTTGTCCAGCGTTTCCTGCGCCGGAGACTGGCCCGGGAACTCCGAAAGGCCGGTGGTGCTGCCCACCACTCCGTTACCGTAGACGGAGGCGCCATTCAAAGTGCCCCGGACGGATATGGTTTGCTTGCCCAGGTTGTAGTCGATTTTTCCGACTTGGGCGTGATTGTTCAGATCCTGAGGCGCATTGAATGTGAGTTCGTTGAAATTGTAGCCGAGGTCCGGAGATAAAAGGGGATTGTTGCCTGATGGATATTGCTTCAGGTAGCTCGCCATATAGGAGCTTTCACCAATGCCCAGCGGATCGATGGCGGCAATTGCGGCCTGGTTCAGGCTCACCACCTGGCCGCTTTTCAACGGGACCAGAATTTCACCGGACGCGAGCGTGGAACTGGGAACCAGCCGGCTGAGGGCTACCGCGCTGCGATCTTTGCGCCCTTCCCAGTTGTAAAAGAAAAACAGCTTGTTTTTGAGGATCGGACCGCCGAGCGAGGCGCCATACTGATTGCGGATGAGCGCGGAGCGGGGTACGCCGGCGCGATTGCTGAACCAGCTGTTGGCCTCGAGATCGGTGTTGCGGTTGTATTCGTAAACGCTTCCGTGAAACTGATTGGAACCGCTCTTGGTGATGATGGAGACCTGACCGCCGGAGGAACGGCCCTGATCGGCGCCGAAACCGGCGACCGTAGTACGAAACTCCTGCACGGAATCGAGCGGGATGGGGAGGACCGAGTTGTATCCGTTGGCGCCGGCGTTGTCGTTCACATCCACACCATCGAGAGTCACGTTGTTCTGGTCCGCCCGGGCGCCGAGCACTTCTCCCGTCGGCGTGGCGCCGGGCTGTATGCCCAACAGCGCGGGAATATTTCGGGTCTGCAGCGGCAGATCGATGACTTGCGTCTGATTGAACGCGTTCCCTTCCGATGCGTTTTCCGTATTCACGACGGATGCTTCGGCGGTCACCGCGACAGTCTGAGCCACTGCGCCTATCTCAAGCGATACATTGAGCGTCGCGGGCGTACTGGTCTGCAGCACGACCTGGGACGCTTCTACACGAAAGCCTGGCTTCTCCACGGTTACCGTGTACGTGCCTGGCGGCACCTGCGTCAACGTGTACTCGCCGCGGTCGTTGGACAGCGTACTGCGGGTGGCCGTCGTCTCCCGATTCTCGATTTTTACGCTGGCGCCGGGGACCGCGCCTCCCTTGGCATCGGTGACAACACCGTTCAACGAACTGTTCTGTGCAGCCAGGGGTAAAACACCCAATACAAATAGAATGACGAGACGGCTGTTCAATTTGTCCTCCTTTGGACAGTTACTCCGGCCGGGCTGCGGAATCCCGGCGAAAACGATGCACTGGTCGGCGCGGACGCGAAGAACGGTCTTCCGAAGTGTCCGTCGCACTTCGCCCTTACAGAAGTGGCGTGCGACTGGTGACCGCTGGACGAGGCGGTATCGCGAACGAGGAGAACCTCAAAACCTGGAGTGGGTTAATCAGCAATCCTACAACGGATTCGGGGTGAAACGATCAAGCCAAAGCGATGAAAAATATTGATAGTTCGCATTTGACGTTGTGGCGGCTCAGCCCCCGTCGCAGGTATGACCCCGGGAGTTTTCGGCAGCTCGGTTGCTATTGGAACGAAGTGACTCATAATACGCTCGACGCGTGGGTATCGGTGCGCCCCGCGCGCCAGAGCCGGGCCGTGGCTTCTACTACTGATGAATGATTCTTAATAAAATGCATGGGCCTCGAATGGATGTCAGGCTACCTCATCCCGGCCCGATGCTACCGCCGCGGGCGGCAAACAATCGTTCCATTCGTCCGATTACGGACAGCGCGCTTCGAGCTCCGCATGCGAAAGCGGGGCTTCACGATAATCCGTTCCTGAAGTCGGCAAGACCCCTCTCCTGCAGCCACCGCGCCGCGAGCCAACAAAGCAGCGCCCAGACAGCTCCGGCGGTCCATCCCGCCAGCACATCCGTGGGCCAGTGCACTCCGAGATAGACCCGGCTCACTCCCACCAGCAATCCCAGCAGCGCCGCCACCAGCAGAAAAAACACCTTCACGGCGCGCCGATCGTGTGAACGCGCCAGCAGGGCTCCCAGTGTCAAATAGGTCACGGCCGACATCATTGAATGCCCGCTGGGAAAACTTGTGTTCGAAACCCAGGCGAGATGCGGCACGATCTCCGGCCGCGGGCGCTGAAAAATATCCTTCAGCAAATCGGACACGATCATGCCGCTGACGACCGACGCCAGCGCGAAATACGCCATGTGCCTCTTCCCGTCGAGCGCCAGAAACACCACCGTGATCACCGTGACCAGCCCCAGGACCACCGTGCTGCCGAGTGAAGTGATATCGCGCGCCGTTTCCTCAACGACCGGTCCGCCGATCGGCGCCAGATCGCCCGGCCTGCGCATAGCCAGCAGCAGCTCACGATCGAAACTGCGGGTGTCTCCTTCTCTCACTTCACTGGCAATCGCGATAAAGATCCACCCGCCCGCCGCAATGCCGAGAAGCGCCAGCAGGATGGGCAGTTCGTAACCGCTCAGCCACGCGGTGAAACGTGTCACCGGGTTGCGAAGATGAGCGGTGAGGGTCCGGGCGATTCCACCAGCCGCGCATCCCGGAATCCGCACTCTTCCAGCCAGCCGCGAATCTCCTCGAAGCTGTATGTTGCACCTGCGTCGGTGTGTATCAGCATGTTCACATCGAACAGCAGGCCGGTCAGCGGGCTGCGCCGATCCGCGTTGACCAGGAACTCCGCGATTACGATGGTGCCTCGCGGGGCGAGCGCATCATACGTTTTTCGCAGCAGGCGGCGGCTGCGCGCCTCTCCTTCACTGTGAAGAATGTGGCCCAGTGTCGCCACGTTGTAGCCGTTGCCGAATTCGGCGGAATCGAGATCTCCGGCTACGTAATCGAACCGGTCGGCCACGCCGCACTGCGCGGCCGTCTTGCGCGTGATCTCGAGGACATTGGGCCAGTCGACTGCCGTCACTGTCACATGGGGGGAACGCTGGGCAATGGCGATCCCGAAGACGCCGGAACCGGCCGCCAGGTCGAGCACCTTGACCAGACTCGCAGCCGAAGCCACTCCCAGCGCCTCGGCCGCAGCCACCGCCGATCCGTAATTCATCGCGAAAAGACCGGAAACGAACTGCTCAAAAAAATCGGATCCCTGCGATTGGCGATTTACGCTTGTGACAGGCTTTCCCGTCTCGACGACCTTCGTCAACTCGAGCCAATCCGGAATGAGCTGCTTGCTTATGTGTGCGAGAAATCCGCCGAAATACGCCGGCTTTGAACTCACCAGAAACGTCGCGCTTTCGGGAGTCAACGCATAGCGCGCTTCATCGTCGCGTGTCAGAAACTCGAGACCAACCAGCGCATTCATGATGGCCGAAAGGCCGCGTTCGGAAGCGCCGGTCGCCGCGCTGGTTTCAGCGACGGTTTTCGGGCCGTCGTTGAGCGCATCGAAAACACGCGTGCGCACCGCGGCCTCCAGAATCAGAGGCGGGGCGTATCCCCACGCGTAGCGCATGATCTTTTCGGGAGTGGGCGCCGAAGGCGCTGGGCTGCTCATGGCTTTATTATCTGGTGCAGACGCTCGTCCCATGGACTACCGATCAGGGGCTGCATCTTTTCCCGGAACGTCTTCGTGTACGGGGCGGCATCGTGCGCATCGAATGCGCTCTTGCTCTTCCATGTGGCGACGAGCGTGAAGTGATTCGGCCGTCCGTCCTGCTGCAGGATCTCGAACCGGATACAGTCTTTTTCCTTCAGCGTGGCGGCGGCGAATTGCTTGAGCGCCGCGATTCCAGCCGGGACGCCGGTGGGCATCAGATCGATGTGCGTGATCACATGCACGGGCTCCTGCGCCTGCACGATGCTTGCGAACAGAAGCGAAGTCAGTACCAGAAGAAATCGCATGACAGAGATTCTATCGGTATCGGGAAAGCTCAGTTCTTCTTGCCCAGGTCCGCATCGATCATCTGCTCGATCGCCGGAATCCGCATGCTCGCGCTCTTGCGGCCGTTGACGAACAGCGTCGGCGTTCCGTTCACGCCCCGTGCCCGGCCTTCGGCGACGTTCCGCGACACCTCCGCATCTGTTGCTTTGCTATCGATACAGCGCCCCAGTTCGCCCGCATTGATGCCGTTTGACCCTGCCCAGGACAGCACCTTCGATTTGAGGTTTTCGGGCGTAATATCGTCCTGATTGTCGTAATCCCAGTCGTAGAATTTCCAGAACGCTTCGTGGTTCTGCCGGAACACGCAGCGCGCCGCGATCGAAGCCGCGCGAGCCCACGGGTGAATCGTCTCCAGCGGAAAGTCTTTAAACACGACTCGCACTTTGCCGGGGTACAGGCCTGGGATCAATTGCCGCAGAAGCGGCGCTTCGGCGCGGCAGGAAGGACATTCAAGATCGCCGAACTCGACGATCGTCACCGGAGCATTGGTTGGCCCGAAGCTCGGCTGGTCTTCGAGATTCAGTTTGACCGGCGCGCCTTCGTTGGGCGCAGTCGCGGAGGTCTGGGCCAGCGCGGCCAGGCAGACCAGGAACAAAGCGGCAGATTTCATCACCGCTTCCATCCTAACGCCGCCGAGTCCGGAATACGCGTACGTGGGAAAATTCACATTGCGCAGGCTGCTCGATGATCGCGGAACGCTGCTGCTGATTGCGGCCTGTATCTTCGCCCGCGGCGCTTTTTATGTGGTCGCGTACTCGATCTGGGAGGGTTACGACGAATGGTCGCGTTAATTGTGCTGCTCTTCCTCACTAAAGGCGCATCCACATCGATGGGCTGGTACATGTACGCCGTAATCGGCGCCGAGGTCGTGCTTTGTTGCTTGGGACTTCGCGCGCTCCTCCCTCAACATCTCTCCGCCTGGGTGCATTCAAAGGATTCTTCCGCGATCCGCCGATTAACGTCTTAAGCCGGGCGCTTTACCTCACTGCAACCGCCACGCTCATCTGGCTTTCCATCCGCCTCGCTCTCCGCGTGAAATCGAGCCCCGGGCTGGACCTGCCGTGATATCCTGAATTTTCTGGTAGAGGTGCGGCGGCCAAGACCGCGCGCAGTGTTCCCGCGATCTCGGGAGGCGCGCCGGAAGGGGTTTGTCGCCGAAATCGACCCGGCGGATCGGTCGCGGGCGGTTGGGGGCGCGGGTTAAATCCCAGCCACTGTCATTTGGAGCCGGTTTCCAAATGGAGCGCTATCGGGATAGTGACGCATCCATCCGTCCTCACTCTCCTCGTACGCGCATCCACAAAGGTTTTCGAACGGACCTTTTGAGACGGGGCATATGCACGTATTCGAGCTGACGCAGGCGCTGATCGACATCCCATCCGTAACGCCCGACGAGGAACGCGTCGGCGACTATCTGTTCGAGTACCTTTCGCGCGTCGCCGCCGTCCATAGCGGCTGCGTGGAAAAGATCGACGTTGAGCCAAAGCGCGCGAATGTCTACGCCAGCTTCGGCAATCCCGTTGTCACGCTCTCGACCCATATGGACACCGTCCCGCCCTGGGTGCCTGCGCGGGAAGACGCCGAATTCATCTGGGGCCGCGGCGCCTGCGACACCAAAGGCATCATCGCCGCGATGATCACCGCGGCCGAGCGCCTGCTGGAACAGGGCGTGCGCGATTTCGGACTGCTGTTCGTCGTCGGCGAGGAGCGGAACAGCGCGGGCGCGATCCATGCCGCGCAGCATCCGCGCGGGTCGAAATTCATCATCAACGGGGAGCCCACCGAGAACCATCTCGCGCTCGGATCAAAAGGCGCGCTGCGATATGAACTGGTGGCGCGCGGCAAAATGGCGCACTCGGCGTACCCTCAACTGGGCGACTCGGCCATCGAGAAATTGCTGGATACGCTTGAGGCCCTTCGCAAGGTCAAGCTGCCGGTGGATGATGTGCTCGGCGCAAGTACCTTAAACATCGGCACAATTCACGGGGGCCGCGCTCCCAACGTGATTCCGGATGAAGCGAGGGCGGAACTTTTCATCCGTCTCGTATGCGATTCTGCCGGCACCAAACGCGCGCTCGAAGAGGCAGTGAAGCCGTGGAGCGAGAAAGGCGTCGAGTTGGACTTCGTTCTTGAGATTCCAGCGATACGCCTCACCGCCGTGGAGGGATTGCCCACGACCGTGGTCGCTTACACAACCGACATTCCGGCTTTCGAGGGCCGATGGGGGCAGCCGCTTCTGTTGGGCCCGGGCACGATCCACGTCGCGCACACGCTCGACGAGCGCGTGCCGAAGCAGCAACTTCTCGACGCGGTTGAAATCTATCAAAGAATGGTCAGACAACTGATCGCACAAACACAATGAGCAAAATCGAAGTTGGTATTCTCGGCGCCACCGGGATGGTGGGTCAGCACTTCATCAAATTTCTCGACGGTCATCCGTTGTTCCGCCTGACGTGGCTAGGTGCCAGCGAGAGGTCGGCGGGCAAGCGTTATGCGGATGCGGCGAAATGGCATCTGGGCGCCGCCGCGCCGGATTCCATCTCCGCCCTTACAGTCGAAGAAGCGAAGCCAGGCAACGCGCCGCAGATTGTCTTCTCCGCGATGGATGCGTCAGTCGCAACGGAAATTGAACAGGCGTTCGCGAAGGCCGGCCACGTCGTGGTGTCGAACTCGAAGAACCATCGTATGGATCGCGACGTGCCGCTGCTGATCCCGGAAATCAACCCCGATCACCTGAAGTTGATTCCAGGTCAGCAGCGCGCGCGTGCATGGAAGGGACAGATCGTGACCAACCCGAACTGCTCCACCATTGTGCTCGCGATGGCACTGGCGCCGCTGAAGCAATTCGGCATCACCCGCGTGGTGGTCAGCACTCTCCAGGCAATTTCAGGCGCCGGTTACCCGGGCGTGGCTTCGATGGACATCATGGGCAACGTGATCCCGTTCATCGGCGGCGAAGAAGAGAAGATGCAGCAGGAGACGCAGAAGATCCTCGGACATTTCGCCGGCGATCACATCGAACCGCTCGCCGCAAAAGTAAGCGCCCATTGCAATCGCGTGGCGGTGGTAGACGGGCACACCGTCACGGTGTCGGTTGAGTTCTCTTCGAGCCCGAGCGAGGCCGATCTGCGCAATGCCCTCGAGACATTCACCAGCATCCCCCAGGAGCGCAATCTGCCCAGCGCGCCGAAGCGCGCGGTTCAGTACATGCCGGAAGCCGACCGGCCGCAGCCGCGCAAGGATGCCGAACGCGACCGCGGCATGGCGACTTTCGTGGGCCGCCTGCGTCCCTGTCCGGTATTCGACTGGAAGTTCGTCGCGCTGAGCCACAACACGATTCGCGGCGCGGCGGGAGCCGCTGTGCTGAACGCCGAACTGCTGCACTCGGAAGGGCACCTCGACTGACATGATCGTGATGAAATTCGGCGGCTCTTCCGTCGAATCGGCCGAAGCCATCAAACGGGTCGCGAGCATTGTCGGGGCGCGGGTCGACCGCCATCCCATAGTCGTCGTTTCGGCGATGGGCAAGACCACGAACAAGCTCCTGGCCATCGCCCAATCCGCCATCCAGGGCAATCGCGACGAGTACATTCGCCAACTCCACGATCTGCGCGATTTCCATTCCCGCGAAGCGCGTCAGGTCGTTCCTCTGGCGCATCGCGCCGAACTCGACCGCGCGCTGGACGACCACTTCCAGGAACTGACGGAGCTGATCAAAGGCATCGCCGTTCTGGGCGAACTCACGCCCCGTTCCATCGACACGATTTCCAGTTATGGCGAGCGCCTGTCGAGTTATATCGTCTCGCTTGCTTTCGAATACTACGGCGTTCCATCAGTCCACGTGGATTCGCGGCGGGTGATCCTCACCGACGACCGGCATACCCACGCCGCCCCGCTCTACCCGGAGACGTACCAGCGGCTGGCGGACACTCTGCCGCCGCTCGCTCGAAGCAAGGTTCCGGTGATGGGAGGTTTCATCGGCTCAACCGAAGCGGGCGTCACCACCACTCTCGGGCGCGGCGGGTCCGACTTCACCGCGTCCATTGTCGGCGCGGGCGTGGGGGCTGAAGAGATCCAGATCTGGACCGATGTCGACGGCATGTTGACGACCGATCCGACCATCCTGCCCGGCGGTCACCGCGTCAAGACCATCTCTTTCGCCGAAGCCGCGGAACTGGCCTATTTCGGCGCCAAAGTGCTGCACCCGTCCACGGTGATACCGGCCATCGAGCGCAATATTCCGGTGCTCATTCTGAACTCGCGCAGGCCCGACGTCCCGGGCACGCGGATCGTATCCGAAGCCGTTCACTGCACGAACGTGGTGAAATCGATCGCCTGCAAACGAAAGATCACCCTGGTCAATATTCACTCCACGCGCATGCTGATGGCCCACGGATTTCTGCATCGCATCTTCGAGATTTTCGACCGGCACGAGACGCCGGTCGATATGGTGGCGACCAGCGAAGTCAGCGTATCGCTGACCATCGACAATACGGGGCAGACGGAGCGTATTTGCCAGGAATTGAGCGAATTCTCCGAAGTTGTGATGGAGCCCGATCAGGCCATCGTCTGTCTGGTGGGCGAGAACATCCGTTACACTCCGGGAGTGGCTGCCCGGGTTTTCGGCGCGCTGCGCCATCTGAATATCCGGATGATCTCGCAGGGCGCGTCGTTGTTGAACCTGAGCGTGGTGGTTGCGGACAAGGATCTTCGCCACGCCGTCGAAGCGCTCGCCGCCGAGTTCTTCAGCGAACTGGATACCGAGGTCTTTGAATGAAGATCGCCATCGTCGGTTACGGCAAAATGGGCCGCATGATCGAGCGGCTCGCGGTGGATCGCGGCATCACGGTCACGACAAAACTCGATGAATTCAACAACGCGGGTTTCGAAGGGATCAAACCGGAAAATTTCAATGATGTCGACGTTGCCATCGACTTCTCCGTCCCATCGGCCGTGGTGGGAAATATCGAACGGATCGCCGAATTGGGTGTGAATCTCGTAGTCGGAACGACCGGTTGGCAGCAACATATTCCACACGTGAAGAGCGTCGTCGAACGTTGCGGTACCGGCCTTGTCTGGAGTCCGAATTATTCTGTCGGTGTGAACGCTTTTTTCCGCATCGTGCAGGCTGCGGCGAAGCTGCTGGCGAAAGAGCCGGAGTACGAAGCCTGGGCGTGGGAAATTCATCATTCGGCGAAGAAAGACGCGCCATCCGGCACGCTCATCAAGCTGGTGGAAGAAATGCGAGCCGCCGGTTACGAGCGCCATGTGGATACGGCGTCAAGCCGCGCCGGCGCGATCGCCGGTACGCACGAGATCGGGTTCGACAGCGCGGCGGATACAATCACTTTGCGGCACACCGCGCGCAGCCGCGAAGGATTCGCCCTGGGCGCGATCAAAGCGGCCGAATGGGTGGCTGGTAAAAAGGGTTTTCACGAGTTCGGAGAGGTTCTTTTTGGAGGTTGACATGTTTACGGGATGTGGAACGGCAATGGTGACGCCCTTCCGGAAGGACGGATCGCTGGATGAAGCGGCGCTGCGCAAACTGGTGCGGCGGCAGATTGAACAAGGCATCGATTTTCTGGTGCCGTGCGGAACCACGGGCGAGAGCCCGACCCTGACCCGCGAGGAACATCTGCGCGTGGTCGCGGTCACGCTGGAAGAATCCGGGCACAAGGTTCCGGTGCTCGCCGGCGCGGGCGGAAACAATACGCACGAGGTCATCGAAATGGCGCGCGCCTGCCAGAAACTGGGCGCCGACGGCGTTCTTTCCGTCACCCCGTACTACAACAAACCCACGCAGGAGGGGCTTTACCAACACTACAAGGCCATCGCGGAATCGATCGATATCCCGATCATCCTGTATAGCGTCCAGGGCCGCACGGGGGTGAACATCGAGCCTGCCACGGTCGCGCGCCTCGCCGGAATCAAAGGGAAGCACACCAAGCTGAACGAAGAGGAGGACAT
>CAWBIS010000216.1:0-8187 GCA_963788485.1 Terriglobia bacterium | reverse complement strand
CACTTCAAAATGCGCCCCCGTTTTCGCGTTTACTGAATACGCCTTCAGCCCAAAATACCCCGGTGTTCCCCCTGCCATGTAGTGTAGGACCGAGCCCGTCGGCAAAATAACGCGCCGGCGCGGGTGGTTGACCGCACTGCCGTCGGCGAGCTGCCGAAACGCCCCCTCCACCAGTTCGACTGCCTTCGACATGGGCAGGCAGGCAAGCACATCCTGTTCGGAAAGGTACAGCTTCATCGGTTGGCCTCCAGAATTTTCGATACTTCTTCCCACTCTGCGAGCAGGTTCTTCATGTCCGCACGGCGCGATTCGAGGATGCCCGCAATCTCGACGCTCATCTCGGCGCTCTGATAATGCGAGAGCGACTGCTCGAAATCGGCGATCTCGACTTCAAGACGCGTGATCTCGTCCTCGATGGCGCGCTGCCGCTCCTTCATCTGACGCAGCTTTATCGGATTCAGGCGGCGCTGTTTATCGTCTTTGGCTTTGTCATCTTTTGCAGCGACCGCCACAGTCGCGGGCTTTGAAGCTACACCGGCGTTTTTCTGGGCGGAAGCTGTTGCCGGTTTCTCCGGCTTCGCCGGTTCCGCCATCGCGCCGCCGCCGTTCTTGCGCCAAAGGTAATCTTCGTAATTGCCGGGGAAGACATGCACGCCGCCATCGGCGACCTCGATGACCCGCGTGGCCAGCTTGTCGATGAAATACCGGTCGTGCGACACGAAAACGACGGTGCCGCTGAATTCCTGGAGCGCATTCAGCAGAACGTCTTTGGCGCGCATGTCCAGGTGATTTGTCGGCTCGTCCAAAAGCAGAAAATTGCCGGGCATCATCAGCATACGGGCGAGCGCGTAGCGGTTTCGTTCGCCGCCCGAAAGAACCCCGATGCGCTTGAAGACGTCGTCTTCGGAAAACAGAAAACAGCCGAGTATACTGCGGAGCTCGGTATTATTCGAGCGCGGCGCGACCTCGGCCAGATCGTCGATGATACTCGCATCGGTGTCGAGCGCTTTGTACTGATCCTGCGCGAAGTAATCGGGATTCGCATTGTGGCCGAGCACGTATTCGCCGCTCGTCACGGGCTCCTCACCCGACAGGATTTTGATCAGCGTCGACTTCCCCGCGCCATTGATCCCGACCAGCGCCACCCGATCGCCTCGCTCGATCGTGAATGAAGCGCCGGAGAACACCCGCTTCTCCCCGTAGCTCTTCGCTACGTTGCGGAACTCCGCTACGATGCGTCCACTGGGCTTCGGCTGCGGGAAGCGGAAATGGATGGTCTTTTCATCCGGCGGAACTTCGATGCGCTCGATCTTCTCCAGTTCCTTGATCCGGCTCTGAACCTGCTTCGCCTTGGTCGCCTGATAGCGGAAGCGGTTGATGAAGGCTTCGAGCTGCTCGATGCGGTCCCGCTGGTTGGCATAAGCCGCTTCCAGTTGCGCGCGGCGCTCCGACTTCTGTTGTTCGTATTTCGAATATCCGCCGCTATAGAACCAGACCCGTTTGTTCCAGATTTCAGCGATGCGCGAGACGGTCACATCCAGAAAAAAACGATCGTGCGAGATCAGCACAAACGCGTTCGGGTAACCCTCCAGATACGATTCCAGCCAGTTGCGCGCTTCCAGATCCAGATGGTTGGTCGGCTCGTCGAGCAGCAGCAGATTGGGTTCTTCGAGCAGCAGTTTCGCCAGCGCTATGCGCATCTGCCAGCCGCCGGAAAACTCTTCGACGCGGCGCGGCCAGTCCTCGCGCCGGAAGCCGAGGCCGGACAGGACCGCGCCCACGCGCGATTCGATGTTGTAGCCGTCGCGCGCCGTGAATTCGGCCTGCACGTGGTTGTAGCGTTCCGAGATCTGTTGGTATTCGGCCGCTGCGTGATCCAGCTCCGACATCCTCCGCGCCAGCTCCTGCTGCTCGGCCTCGAGCGCATGAATCTCCGCGAAAACGTTCAGGCATTCGTCGAATACGGTACGTCCGCTGAGCGTGATGCCATCCTGCGGCAGATAGCCCGCGCGAATGCCTTTCATCACATTGATGGAGCCATAATCGAGCGACTCGATCCCGGCGAGGACTTTCAACAGAGTCGATTTGCCGGTGCCGTTGGCGCCCACGATGCCGACGCGCTCCTTCGGCGTGATGAGCCAGTTGAGCTCTTCAAACAGAATTTTAGGGCCGAAGCGCTTACCCGCGCCTGTCAGTTGAATCATGGGTCGATATGTTAATCCGCGGCGGGATGGCCTTCCGCCTGGCCGTTGGAGCGAACCCGCGGGTGCCGATTGCCAGGCGGCCGCAGATTAACAATCTGCACCACGATCTCGCATGGACCTAGAGCCAATATTGCCATTGTCCCGCAACCACGACGTATGCCGCGAGTACGCCGTTCGTCACCGCGTGCGCGAGGATGCAATCCCACAGATTGCGCGTCCGGATCATCCACCAGTTGTACACGATCCCGGCGGCGAGACCCACATCCCAGTACGACCCGTGTTCGGATGCGAACAGCAGCGCGGTCATCCAGAACGCGATGGGTGCGAAAGTGCCGAGAGGCACTCTTTCGAAGTCTTTGGAATCGATGATCCAGCGCATGAGCCATCCGCGCCAGAACAGTTCTTCGAGAATGGGAACGGCGATCGCGCTGATGGCTATGCGGAATGACAGAAACACGGGATCGTGCCTCGATAGCGGAGGCGTATTGGCCGCAGGATGCCCGACGATCCGATTGTCAAAAGGCAGAGCGTGGTGCCACCACGGCGCCATCAGATCCGGCCCGACCCAGATAACGAAGACGGCCGCGCCGACCAGTACACTGGCGAGTGGCCGCGACGGTCCGCCGCGCAAAGGAACCATCGAGACGGCGAGGATCGCCGCCATGGAAACGGCGAACCGGAGCCAGGCGGGAATCGGAATCCACTGCTGCAAAACCAGCATTCCGATGAACACCAGAAAAGGAAGAATGTAGGGAACAGCTGGATGCCGGCGCAATGCGGAATTGTAACAAGCGGGCTTTTCCCGAACTGATCGACGCTGCGGGTCGTCAATCCGCCGCAGATTGACAACCCGATGCCCACCTCATTTTAAATTCTGGGGGCATCCTGCAAATCAAAAACTACGCGACAACCTGCCCGGCTGCTAGTTGGTCTTTTCTCCGCGCCGCTTCACGTCGATGTTCAACCGTTTGATTTTCTGATTCAGCGTGGAAAGAGGAACGCGTAGCGCCTCTGCCGCGTCGGTCTGGCTCCAGTTGAAACGCTCCAGCTGCTCGACGATCGTCCGTCGCTCGAAATCGGCGACGATTTCAAACAGCGAGGCGTCCGGCGGTAATGCGCCGTTTTCGCTGCGCCGCAGCCGGATGCCGCCCGCGTGCAGCAGATAGTCCGGAAGCACATCCAGCGGAATCAGCTGACTGGCCGCGAGCACGACGGCGCGCTCGACGACATTTTCCAGCTCGCGCACATTGCCGGGCCAGTTGTGGTCGAGCAGCAACTGCATGGCTTCGGGCTCGAAGCGCAGCATGGTTCTGCCGGCCGCATCCAGAAACTTCTCGTTCTCCTTGCAAAACTTGTCGAGGAAGTGCTGGATCAGCAGGGGAATGTCTTCCCGGCGGTCGCGCAGCGGCGGCAGATTGATGTTGATGACGTTGAGCCGGTAGTACAGATCCTCGCGGAATTTCTTCTCTTCGACCATCTTGCGCAGATCGGCGTTGGTGGCCGCCAGAATCCTGACGTCCACCCTCATCACTTCGTTCGAGCCGAGAGGCGTGAATTCCTTCTCCTGAATCACCCGCAGCAGTTTCGACTGCGTCTCCGGGCCGATGGTCCCGACTTCATCGAAAAAGATGGTGCCTTTATTCGCTACTTCGAAGGCCCCTTTCTTGTTGTGAATGGCGCTGGTGAACGCCCCCTTCACATGTCCGAACAATGTGGATTCGAGCAGATCGGCGGGAAGCGATCCGCTGTTGACGGCGACGAAAGCGTGATCCACGCGTGGTGAATTGGCGTGAATCGCCTTCGCGATCAGTTCCTTGCCCGTGCCGGTTTCGCCCGTGATCAGGATGGTCGAACGGCTTGCCGCCACCTGCATGACCAGATCCAGCACGCGCAGCATGCGGTCGCTCTTGCCGACGATATTGGGAAAGCTGTAGCGCTGTTTAAGCGCGCGCTTGAGCTGGGCGTTCTCGTCGATCAGGCGTTGGCCGGAAATGGCGCGGCCGATCTCGATCAGCAGCTTTTCGTTATCCCATGGCTTGGCGAGATAATCGTTTGCGCCGAGCTTCACCGCCTGCACCGCGGCTTCGAGCGTGCCGTACGCGGTGATCATGAAGATCGGCGTATGGCGGTCGCGTTCGCGCACGTCGCGCAGCATTTCCATGCCGGATTTGTCCGGCATCATCAGGTCGAGCAGCACCAGATCGTAGACGCGCGATTCGAGCTTCCGCTCTCCTTCGGCCGCGTTCGCCGCCAGATCGACCTGAAAACCCTCCAGATCGAGCAAAGCCTCCAGGCTTTCGCGAATCTCCGCCTCGTCGTCGACTACAAGGATTCGGCCCTTTGCCGGCGCGGGGATTCTGTCCCGCGTGGGCGTCATCAGACGTGAACCGCTTTCCGGATTGCCGGAAACTCCAGATGGAAACATGTACCCTCTCCCGGGCGCGATATCGCTTCAATTGCGCCCCCGTGTTCCTGAATGATTCCGTATGTGACCGAGAGCCCGAGTCCTGTGCCCTTCTTCGCCGATTTGGTGGTGAAGAACGGGTCGTATATGCGGCTCAGATGCTCGGGCGCGATACCGTGGCCGGTATCGATAACCTCGACGGTCACGCCGGTCTCGCTGTTCTGCGTCCTCACTTCGAGAACGCCGCGCGGCTCCATGGCGTCGCGCGCATTCATAAACAGATTCAGAAATACCTGCTGCAACTTGCCTGGATTGCCTTTGACGGGACCGAGCCGCGGATCCAGATTCGCCCGCACCTCGATTCCCGCCTTCATCAGTTGATGCTCCAGAAGCGACAGGGTTTCCTGAATTACGCGATTCAACTGTACTTCAAGGAGTTCCGAATTGGGAGTGCGGGAGAAGTTCAGCAGCGAATTCACGATCTCGCTGGCGCGGAACGTTTGCCGCGCGATTTTTTCGAGGATACGCGATTTCTGTTCGTCCTCAGCTACCTGTTTCGCCAGCATCTGCGCGTAAGTGGAGATCACCGCGAGCGGGGTGTTGACCTCGTGGGCCACGCCGGCGGCCAGAAGGCCGATGCTCGACAGCTTGTCCGCCTGCACCAGCCGGCGCTCCAGTTCGGCGCGGTCGGTAACATCGTCGAAGATCACGAGGCGTCCGATTCGTTCCATGTCGCGGGCCACCAGCGGGGCGATCGCGATATTCATGATGGATTCGCCGCTCTTGGTGTCCAGCGCGAACTTGTCGAGATGATGAATGCGCATTTCGCCGCGCACGCGCTCGAACTGTTCGACCAGTGCGGGCGGGAACAACTCCGCCAGAGTGCGGCCCACGGCATCGGCCCGTCCTATCCCGCTCAGCCGCTCCATCTGTGTATTCCAGCTCTCGACTCGGTCGTCGAGCCCGGCGGCGAGAATGCCGACGTTGATCGATTCGACGATGTTCTCGCTGAATTCCTTCAGGCGCTCGTACTCGTCGACTTTCTGCTTGAGCGAACGATAGAGATTCGCGTTCTCGGTGGCGATGCCGACGTAATTCGAAAGAGTCTGCAGGAGTTCGACGTCGTCGCTTGAGAGGAACTCTCCCGTCTCGGTGCGGCTCACGCCCAGGAACGCGATGGTACGCCCGCGCACGGTGCAGGGAAGATAGTAATTCAGGTCCAGATCCGCGATGGTCTGGCGCACCGAAGCGGGCCAGCTCTGGGCCACCGCATCGAGGTGGTACCGCGTGCGCTCGAAGAAGATATACGGCGCGTTCTGCGGCCAGTCGAGGAAACTGAGATCGAGCGAACCGGGCGAGTGGAGAGGCCGCGCGCTCGAACCCAGCGACCGGCGCAACCGCCACCTGGTACCGTTTTCGGGGTTCCCGCTATCGGGCTCGGCCAAAAAGAACGCCACATGCCGGATCGACAGCGTCTGCATCAGGCGGTCGGCCACCGACTGCAGCATGTGGTCGAGATCGGTCTCGGAGTTCAGTTCGCGGGCGAACTCGATCAGCGTGAGCCGGTAATTATAACGATCACGGTAGAAGTATCGGTCGAGGCGTTCCTGAATCCAGTTGCGGATCGGCTGGAACAGGAATGTTGCGACCAGCATAACGGTGATGATGCCGACGTTGCCCGGATCGTCCTTGAAGTTCTTCTGGACCATGTTGCCCAGCGAAAACACGATTGCGTAGAACGCGGCCAGGACGCAGAGGGTCGCCAGCGTATACGCATAGCCGCGGCGGAAAATGACGTCCACATCCATCAGCCGATAGCGCACGATGGCGACGGCAATCGTCAGTGGAATCAACGGCAGAGTGACAACCGCGTAGTTCTGCCAGGGCTGGAAGGGCAGATCGAGAACGTAGGGGATAGCGTTTACGAGGGCGAACGGCGCGAACCCGAACAGCATTCCGTTGCGCAACCACTTGAGTTGCTGGCGCACGACGGGATCTTCGGACCGGCGATAACCCGCCTGCAGTACGAGACCGCTCAGCAGATAAGTTGCGGTGAGAAGCCCCATCCAGCAGCGGTCGAGGGCTTGCCGGATATCGAGCGCCGAGTTGCCCGGCGCTATCAGCAGTCCCAGGGCGAAACCGGCCGCAACTACCGTCAGAATCCCGCCCGGCAGATAAAGCAGCGGTGCGATCCATTTCCGGTACCACGCGCGCGGTTCGGGAAAAGTCACCGAGAAGTGCAGGAACAATGCCGGCGCCAACCAGCCCGCGATCAGGTTGCCCCAGTAAATGACCTGATCGAACGGGTTGAGCTTACCGGTGTAGTGAAAGCAGGAAAAAACGAACGAAGTCAGGCAGAATACGTAAAAATGCCTGGCTTTGTAAGCGCTGCCCCGCCGGAAATAAACGAAGAATCCGATGGCGAGGTAGGCCAGACCCACGAGATACTGCCAGGAGATGGCAAACCCGCGCGCCGCCTCGCCGACGATTACCGAAACGGGGACATCCACCCCACCTCTTTTTACAACGTAGGCTGCTTTCGCCCAGGCGCCGACATATGCCAGCCTTTGGGGCACGTCGCTGGTATCGTGAACGGGCACCGCCTGGATGGATTCGAGGATATCGTTCGGCCGGATCCCGGCGCGGTCGGCAGGGCCGTTTGGCAGCACTCGAAAAGCGCGAACCTGCGGCTGCCCGTTCGAACCCGTACCGTCCGCCCATACGACGCCATCGTCCGGTAAGCGAAACCGGTGGATCTGCTGATAATTCAGGGCAGCCGCAATCGCCGCGGCGATGGTGATCACGGTCAGGATCGCGGTCGAGAGCTGGAATTTCAGTTCCTGAAGCATCGGCACCCTGGGCGTCTGTCGAAACCGGCCTGCAACGGCGTCGCCTGCGCTATTCGCAGACACCTGTATGGTTGACTACCAACAGCAGTTATGATGCCACCATAATCGCCAAAAATCGATTCTTTCCCATTGAAAACAAAAGAATTTAAAACAGTGATCCGAGTCCGGATTCCATTTTTGGAATTGAGCACGCGATCCCGGTGCTGAGAACCAGAGTTCAGAACCGCGAGCGGGGGCGCTGAGAGCGCATCCACGCAACGAACTTATCCGGGGCGGCCATGGTGGAGAGCCGGCTCTGGCGAACCAGAGACCAGTCGTCGAACTGACCCGACGTCTTGATCTCCCGCAGCGTAACCGGCGGCTCGATCCGGCAACGGAAGCGGAAATCCGCGACTGCCAGCTTCGGATTGTTCGGATCGGTACGGCCGTCGCCGACAACGTCCGCCACGCCAACGATTGCCGCATCGCCCATGCTATGATACATAAACACGCGATCACCCGTTTTCATGTCGCGAATCGCACGCAGAGCTTGTGGATTCCTGACGCCATCCCAGATGGTTTGGCCCTCGCGCTCCAATTGTTCAAAAGAATATGTCTCCGGGTCTGTTTTGGCCAGGAAAAAACGGAAATGTGCTGGTGCTCTCTCCTCCATTAACCTAAGTATATTCTTTCCCCCTGGGTTGCCTGATAGGATTTAAGAGTAAAGAGATGAACGTGCAGCAGAAGACTG
>CAWBIS010000215.1:0-10088 GCA_963788485.1 Terriglobia bacterium | reverse complement strand
ATCGGGCCCGGTGGGTTCATTCCCCAGGTTAGCCGGACAGTTGGGGCCTCCGAAAGCGCAGGCAACGTTCCAGTCATCACTGCCGTTGGCCACTTCATACTGATTCCAGGTGACCAATTTCTCGCCCACTTCACCCTGCCAGTAAACATGTCGAGGGCGAGGATTGAATCCACATGGTCGTTGGCGGGTAGACAAGAAGACTCACTCCCACCTGCTGCGATGCAGGCTAGGAAAACCGGGTCAGTCGGATGGCTGTAGTTATCACCGGTCCCGACATATACTGTTCCGCGAAGCACGTCAACTACCGGGTTGCTGCCCCAGACAGCGCCCCCGGTGTAACCGGTGGGGACGGTAAACGTCTGCCACAGTTTCGCTCCGTTGAAGGCGCTGACCGCCACCACGCTGCCTCTTGCCGAGCAGCAGGGATAAGCGGGATTGGCCGCCGCGAATTCCTCGTCTGACGTCACGCCCACGTACACGATCCCGAGGATTTCGACGGGCGAACTGGTAATTACAGGGAAGGAATTGGAGGTGTCCGGTTGTGTCTTCCAGATCAGGCGGCCATTCAGCGGGTTGATGGCCAATAGCCAACCAGTTTGTGTCGCTGCAGCGTTGTACTGGTCCCGATGTAGAGGACTCCGTCAGATCGCCCGGCGCAGCAATTCGAGCGCGGGTTCGAAGCGCCCGCAGCGCGAGCCGACCAGAGTGATCTCATTCACGATCACAGGCGCGGTGTCGAGAGGGATCTCGCCGTGCACAGTGGATTTCAGAATGATTGTCCCGCGCGGTTCCACCATACGGATGGCGGCATGCAACCCCGCCTCGGATCCGGTGGCGTCGACGACCCACTGGTATTCGGCTTCCGGAAGATTTTCGCCTCGAACCTCGGTGGCGACGCCTGCCTTTGCGGCGATCCGCAACTTCTCGGGGTGGCGGCCGAACTGGTGCACCCGGTAGCCGTTCGCTTGCAGCACCTGCGCGACCAGGAGTCCGAGTTTCCCGTCGCCCAGAACCGCCACCGGACTGCTGCAGGGAATCTGCGCCTGATCGAGGATCTCGCAGGCCGCGGCAACGGGTTCGGTAAACACGGCAACTTCCGTCGGGATTGAATCGGGCACCACGTGCAGATTGCCTTCAGGCAGCGTCAGGAATTCGCGGAACGCGCCCGGATGGCGAACGATCCCAAGCACCGAGCGCGCCGGGCAGTGCCTGCCCAATCCGCGTTTGCACCAGGAACAGGCGCCACACGCCAGGTTAATTTCGCCGACCACGCGTTTGCCGATCAAATCCTTCGAATCGGCCGCGACCACCTCGCCCACGAACTCGTGGCCCGGTACGCCGGAAAAGCCATAATAACCGCGCTGCAGTTCGAGATCCGTGTTGCAGATGCCTGCCTCCAGCAAACGGATCAAGGCGAATCCTTCGGTTCTTTCGGGTTGTGCCGTGTTACGGACGCTGGCGATGCCCGCATCAAGATGAACTGAAATCATGAAGAAGGGGAATGATAGCAGTTTGGCTGGGAGGCAGGGATTCGAACCCCGATACGCAGATCCAGAATCTGCAGTCCTACCGTTGGACGACCTCCCAGCAAGGAGGCAAACCGTATTCACGGCGAAGTCGACGCGGAGGCGTCAAACACCATTCTACAACTTGTGTCCAATGATTGCGTAGTCCATGCCGCCGAAGAAGCGGCGGCGGAATGATTCGGGCAAATCGGCGATCTCGGGAATGGTTTCGATCGCGGGTGAAAGCTCGTGCACCTCGATGAAGCCGATCCCGGCTTCTTCCATATAGAACTCCAGCAGTTGGCTCGGGACCGGCCGTGTGTGCGTCGGATCGAGATAGAAGTGAGTGGCGAAAGTGGCAAGACAAGCCGGATTAGGCGTTTCGATTGCCAGTACGCCACCGCGGCGGAGGCTCGCCGCACACAGACGAATCATCTCCGGCAGCCTCGCCGGTTCGATATGCTCGACGATCTGCGCCGCGAAGATGCCGTCGAATTCCCCAATAGTGTCGGGGCCCAGATAAGTGAAAAGGTCGGCGGTCTCGGCCGCGAGTCCTTTGTCGACGCACTGCCTGACGGACTCGTCTCCAAGATCGAGGCCTCGGGCCGGCACGTCCATTTCGCGCATCAACTCGAGGAATTCACCGCGGCCGCAGCCGATGTCGAGCACATTACGGCAAGCTGCGAAATATGGGCGGTAAAATTCCTGGACGTTGCGGACGTAATCCTCGCGGCCGCGAAAACGGACGGCAAACCGGGTGTAGTCGAGGGCTGGTGGATGCGCGTCGGCGACAGGCTGGATTTGCGGCGGAACCGCGGGTAATGCTGAGCGCTGCCGCTGGCGGATGATGCGCAATTCATCGTGGATCAAACGTTCGTACTCGGCGCGAATCTTGCGGAAGTCTTCCCAATATTTTTTTTGGATGGCATCGGTCGCCCGATCCAGTGCGCCGAGATAATCCGCGTGCTGGGCCTTCACGATTTCGCGAAAGTTCGATTCCATCAGAGTGGCGCGGTGCTGGGCGGCTCCCTGAAGATCGGCCACGCTGCGCAAAAACTGGATCTCGTTGGTCGCGACTCTGCGCTCCCAGTCCGCGCGCAGTTCCACGAAGTGATCACGGATGTCTTTGAGTTCCCGTACTTCCGGCTCGATCTCTTCAACACGCCGGCGGAGTTCTCCCGTCCGGGTCTCGATCGCGCTCTGCGTTTCGGCCGCTTGCGCGCCCAACTGTTCGTTCGTCTGACCCGCGAGCGAAGCCAGCGCCTGGTTATGTTCGTTCAGCGCTTCAAGAATCGTTTCGAGCGCCGTCACGGTCTCGCGATTGAACGAGATCTGATCGCGCACAAACCATTGCAGTCCACGCGCGATGCTCTTCTTCACCCCTTGAATCGCGCTGTTGAGCGCACCACCCGCGCGGGGATTGACAGTGCCAATGGCGGCAATCCTGGCCTGCGCGGCGTCTCTTGCATGAACCAGAGGCATCAGATCCGCCAGATGCACGCGGACAGGCTGCCGTCCGCCGGCGGAGTGTCCATTCAAACCCGCGGTCTCGCCTGCCTCGGGATAACGGGAGCGCACGCGGTCTCGCACGGCCTGGACGATCGCGCTCAGTTCCGCGATTTTTTCGGAATCCTTCTCAAGTTCGGATGCCACGTGTCTATTCTTTGGTGAATTGCGCGACCATACGCGAACTGAGCCCCCCGCGCGCGGCGAACTCGCCCGTTACCGACGCGCGGACCGGCCGGCACGCTTTTACGATATCGCGCAGGAAACAGTTCACCACATTCTCCTGGAAGATTCCCAAATCGCGGTAAGCCAGCGTGTACATCTTCAGCGATTTCAGCTCAAGGCAAAGATGGTCGGGCACATAGCGGATGGTAATGACGCCGAAATCCGGCAGCCCGGTCTTCGGACAAACCGAAGTGAACTCGGGCACGGTAATCTCAATCTCGTAGTTTGGGAACTGATTGGGCCAGGTCTCAATCTCGGGCAGCGCCGCGTCGACGCCGGCGCTCGCGTGGGCAGGCGTGTAGTCTGCGCTCACTTGCCCAGTTCCTTCGAGAGGAGTTCGAGAAAAAGGCCCACGTCGGTGACCACGCCGATTGCCTGCCCCGTGCCGCGGTCGCTGACTTTAGTGGCGACCGCGGGGTTTATATCGACGCACACGATTTTCACCCAGCTCGGCAGCATATTGCCAGTGGCGATCGAGTGCAGCATCGAGCCGAGACAAAGCACCAGTCCGGCTGATTTGAGAATGGCCGCATAAGCGTCCTGCGCCGCGTTCATGTCCGTAATGGTTTCCGGCAGCGGACCGTCGTCGCGCAGGCTTCCGGCCAGCACGAACGGAACGTTGTTCTTCACGCATTCGTACATCACGCCCGACTTGAGGCGGCCGCTCTCCACCGCCCCTTTAATGCCGCCGGCATGGTAAATCGCATTAATCGCCCGCATGTGGTTGCGATGGCCATGTTCGGCCTGGCGCCCGTCGGCAAGGCGAACGCCCAGCGATGTTCCGAACAAGGCGGATTCGATGTCGTGCACGCCGAGCGCATTGCCGCTGAGAACCGCGTCGATCCACCGCTCGCGAATCAGTTTCGAGAGTCCCGTCACTCCGCCGGTGTGCACCACGACCGGACCGGCTACCGCCACGATGGTCTTGCCCTGCTCCTTCACCTGGCGCGCGAGAGCGGCGGTCTGCCGCACCGCGGTTTCCACCTGGCGCTCGGAGGAGATCTCGTTCGCCATAAACGCGAAGGCCAGACGGTCGCGTTCCTTCGATTCCGGTTCGACCCGAATGCCGCGCATGCCGATCACCACCATGTCGCCCGCTTTGAGATCGCGCAAGCGGCGGCAAAATGCCGCGGGGGTTTTCGCAGTATCTTTCGAATCCGCGCCGGTGACGACGATCATCGCGTCCATGCGCTGGTTCTGTACCTCGATGAACTCGCCGCCGATACGAACGTAGGTGCGGTGGTTGCTTGTGGAATAGAAATCTTCGGGCGCGCAGCGGTCGCGGTCGACGAGGCCAAGCGCAGCGTCGCCGGTTTCGGCAGGCGAGCATCCGATGGCCAGCAGCTGCGCAAGGACATGTTCCATCTCGCGGCGGGTGGGCGTTTCCACGCGCAACCGCAAATAAGACGGATCGCCGTTCGTGCGGCCGATACGGAACTGCTGAACTTCGAAACGGCCGTTGGATTCGACGACCTTGTCGAATATCTGCTCCATGACGTGCGAATCGATCAGGTGGCCTTCGGCCTCGACGACTTCTTCAAATGACATGAAACTACCAGTCTACTTGCTGCGCTGGCAGATAGCCGAGAGCCGCAGCGCGGGTCCATTTTGCGGCCGGCAACATCGGGGAAGCGCGGCGCGGACCAGGACGCGGCGCGGGAAAAGCGAAAAACCTGCGAAAAACAGCCATTTTTCGCATCTTACCGCTTTACATCGTTTGCCGCGTTCCGTATGATGAAAACGAATCGCGAACATGAACATGCGTTGACACCCTATAAATACAGGGGTTTCGAGCATGGTTCACGTTCGCCCAATCGTTAACAGGAGGCTTGATGGCCACTCAGAGAATGACGCAGACCCAGTTGGTCCGAGGTTTGGCAGAAAAAGGCGAATGCACGAACAAGCAGTCGCGCGCAATACTGGATCACCTCGCCAGTCTGGCAGTCAGCGAAGTGAAGAAGAACGGGGTATTCGTACTGCCTGGGATCGGCCGGCTGGTCCGTGTGGATAGAAAGGCTCGTCTGGGCCGGAATCCGGCGACCGGCGAATCGATCAAGATACCGGCAAAGAAAGTGGTCAAGTTCCGCGTCGCCAAAGCGGCGAAGGACGCGATCGTGCCGCCCAAGGTCAAGAAAGCCTGAAGCGTCGCTAAAAATCGAAACCCCGCAAGCGCCGATTCGGCTTTGCGGGGTTTTTGATTTTTTCGAACTCTTTCGAAGCCGTTGCCGCCCGAATTGCTGGCAGCGATTTTGAAGCCTCAGGCCTGCTTCTTGGTTTCTACGGAGGGCTCTTCGTCTTTCATTGCTTGTTTGAAGTTTTTGATGCCTTCGCCCAAACCCTTGGCAACTTCCGGGATTTTCTTGCCGCCGAACAGCAGCACCGCGACTCCCAATACAACCAGGAGTTCAGTTCCGGAAAGGCCACCAAGACCAGCAGTCTGAAAGCTTTGCGCAAACATTAACGGCCACCTTTCACTACCATTCTAAGCCGCGGGCATGGCAGCGTCAACCGACGGAAGCTGCGTCAATGCCCTGAAACCCTGTGCCCCAGCCAGATCAGGAAGACCAGCGCGAACACCGCGCAACTCCCCAGCATGGCTGCCAGCGGTACGACTTTCAAGCCGGATCCCGCCGCCAGGTGGCCCAAAAGGAAGGGCGTGAGAATGCCGCCCATCAGCGCGAAAGTGAAGATACCGTTGAAGTAGCCGGGATGATAGTAGGAAAAACGGCTGGCAATGCGTTCGGCGACGAGCGGATAAATAGCCGAGAATCCGGCGCCGGTCAGGAGCATTCCCGCCACGACGCCGAAGCGGCTTCCCGCCGCCAGCAGGGCGGTGCAGCCGAAAAGGGCGCAGAAGGCGCTGAACGCCATCAGCCTGCCGTGGCGCACCCGGCGCAGGAGTTTCGATACCACAATGCGTCCCACCATCAGGGCAAGCCAATAGAACGCCAGTAAAGTGACGGCGGTTTCAGGACTCAGCCCCATGCGGTCGATCAGAAAAACGGGCAGCCAGCCGGCCAGCGACCATTCGTTGGCGAATTGAAAAAACAAGAGCAGAAAGAAAATGATGGCCAGAGGACTGCGCAGGTCGTGCATGGACTGCTCGAGCGAAATTTCGGCCACCTCGCGCCGTTCAATATGCAAACGGGAAAGCAGAGCTCCGGCCAGCGCGGGCACGAGGGCAGCGAGCGCCAGCACCCGGGTCGCCCCGCTGTCGCCGAAGGACTGCGCAAGCAGGAATGCGGCCAGCACGCTTCCCGCTCCGAAGAAGATGCCACCGGTCAGGGTGATGGTCGCCGGATCGGACTCATAGCACGGAGTCATGGCTTCAAGGACGGAGGTATTCATGATTCCCGCGCTGGCACCGGTGAGAAGAAGGGCGATCATCTGATACCAGACCTGCGCCGGCGGCGCAGCTACGGAGAGAAGCAGAATCGAGGTGCTGGCCAGAATGCACCCGGCAGCCAGCATACGCTCGAGAGGAATAGCTCGCGCCAGTCGCAGCGCGATTATGCCACCGCCGATCACCCCCACGCCGAGAACGAGGAAATAATCGCCGGCGATACCGAAATCGGGGTGGATGTGGTAGCCCCAGAGGGGCAGCAGCCCCCCGGGCAACGCCAGCAGGAATCCGGAGACAATCAGGCCGCCCAAAATCTGCCAGGGCCTGGCGAGGCGGCGGGCCGCGTCCGGCAGAACCTGCGCCGGCAACGATGTCGCCGGGGGCGTCATGGCTGAAAAGGAGCCGGAAACATATTGTGAGACCGGTACCTCACAGCCGCAATCCGGCAGAGCACTGCATTTCCCGGCATTTTACACCACTCATCGCCCGGCCATGGCCGCTGCCACCAGTTTGCGCAAGTGATCCGATCGGTACGGTTTGGGTAAAAACGCATCCATCAGATCTCCGAACTTCGCTCTGACTTCGGACTCCGCGTATCCGCTGGTCGCCACCACCTTCAGCTTCGGATGGGAATGCCGCAGACGGCGGACGACATCGTCGCCTTCCTCGCCGGGCATTGTCATGTCCACTATCGCCAGTTCAATCTGCGAGCCGAGAGAATGGAACAGTTGCAACGCTTCGGCCGAGTCGGCTGCACACACGACGGTGTAGCCGGCGGCTTCAAGAGTTCTGCGTACGGTCTCGCGCACATAAATCTCATCGTCTACCACCAGAACCATGCCGCCGCAGGCAAGCGCCTGAAGCATATCCTGCGCCTCGCCCATGGGTTGCCTTCGCGAAGCGGGCAAATAGACGCAGAAGGTTGTCCCGCCTCCGGCTGCGCTGGCGACGCGGATCACGCCCTTGTGATTGCGTACGATGCCGAGAACCGCGGCGAGCCCGAGGCCCCGGCCCGTGGATTTTGTGGTGAAAAACGGATCGAAGATTCGCTTCAGGGTATGCTGGTCCATCCCGGGACCGGAGTCGCGAACTTCGAGGAAAACGTATTGTCCCGCCGGCGCCGGATTCCCGAGCGGGATGTCGTCGCTATGGCGAGTCCCATCGAGTTCAGCCGTTCCCGTCCGCATCCAGACCTCGCCCTTGTTATCGACCGCCTCGGCCGCATTGATGGCGAGGTTCATCACGATCTGCTGCAACTGGCTCGGGTCCGCTTCCACGAACGGCATGCACGGGGCGATGTCCAGATGCAAGCGCACGGCTCTCCCGAGCGCCGTTTCGATGAGCGTCAGGGTTTCGGAGACCAGCCCCGAAAGATCGAGGTGTTCCAGCCGGAATTTTCCTCTGCCCGAATAAGCCAGAATCTGGTTGGCGAGGCCCGCGGCACGTTCGCACGCCTGCACCACGGACTGCAGCAACTCCGCGGTATTGGAAGCCGGGGGGGCTTCGTCGAGCGCCAGCGTAGCGTTTCCCAGGATACCTGTGAGGAGATTGTTGAAATCGTGCGCAATGCCGCCGGCGAGGATGCCCAGGCTTTCCAGCTTGGCCGTCTGGCGCAGCTTTTCTTCCAGACGGCTGCGTTCGCTGGTATCGAGAGCAAACACGAGCCCGTTTCCTTCTTCGAGCGAAGCGCCGCCGACCAGCACGGGGATGCGCACATCGGCGGCTGTCAGATACTCGCACGGGTATGGTTCGCAAACGCCGTGGTCGCGGATTTCGGCGAACGCACGCTCCGCCACCTCGCTGAATCCGGGCGCGGGCAGATCTTCGAGCCGAAGTCCCGCCAGTTCTGTTCGGGTGCGGCCCAGCAGGTGGAGAAACGCGTCGTTCGCGTCGGTAATCGCGTGTTGCCGGTTCCAGAGCGCGATGCCCACGATGTTGGAGTCCATCAGACGGCGGAAACGTTGTTCGGTCTCGCGGCGCTCCGTGACTTCGTGGAAGACGGCGATCACGCTTTCCACTTTTTCAGCCGCGAAGATGGGGTCCGCCGTAACCGTAAGCCAGCATTTCTGGTTTCTGGTTCGTTCGTTGTGCAGGCACATCTCGAGACCCTCCACGCGATGGCCCGCAAGCACCCGGTTGAGGATGGCGTCTTTAAAACATGGCGTCAGGGTATCATCGCCGAGGGAAAGTGGCATGCCCGGTGTGATATCGAACAACTCGGCTGCGCGCTGGTTGCACCATCTGATCCTTCCATCGGCGCCTCCGATCACGATTGATTCCGCCGTCAGATTTGATTCGAGCATCGCGCAGAAAACTTCTATAGAGTAGCGCGTCGATGGTTGTAATGCGCGACTATAGTTCGGGAAGAGGAGATTGGGATGAAAGTTCCGTTGACGCCGCTGCGGTGCCTGCATCGCGCGATCGATCTCTACGGGCGCAAGGAGGGCGTGGTCTGCAGCGGGAAACGGTTCACCTACGCCGAGTTCGGCGAGCGGTGCGAAAGGCTGGCGTCGGCTTTGACGCGGGCCGGCGTGCGCCCGGACGATCGCGTGGGCTACCTCAGCTTCAATACGCACCAGCTGCTGGAAGGCTACTTCGGCGTACCTCAGGCGCGGGCTATGCTCATGCCGCTCAACGTGCGGCTGAGTCCACCGGAACTGGGCCAGATTCTAAAGCATTCCGAAGCGAAAATCCTTTTTCACGAGAATGCCTTCGCGCCTTATTTAGAGGCTTTGCGGACGGCGTGGCCCGGCGTACGAACCATCGATCTCGATAAGGAGTACGAGGATTTTCTCGCGACAGGCACGGCGGAACGCGCCGACATCTTCACGTATGACGAGGATTCGATCGCGGAGCTCTTTTATACCAGCGGCAGCACGGGGACGCCGAAGGGCGTGATGCTGTCACACCGCACCATCTACATGCACGCCATGGCGGTCAGCATACCTTTCGCGCACGACGATAACGCAGTCGAGCTGCACACGATCCCGCTGTTCCACGCCAACGGGTGGGGACGCGCGCAGACCTCGACAATGATGGGAATCAAACAGGTGATGCTGCGAAGGTTCGATCCCGCCGTGGTGTGCCGCCTGATTCAGGAGGAGAAGGCGACGTCGATGTCTCTCGTCCCTACAATGGCGAACGCGCTGCTCATGTTCAACGAACTTTCGCATTACGATCTCTCCTCGCTGAAGCAGATCCACATCGGCGGCGCGGCTTCCTCGCCGGTGCTGATCGCGCGCATGGAGAATGCGTTCCATTGCGAGACGCTGGGCGGATACGGTCTGACCGAGACAAGCCCTGTAGCTGCGAGCTCACGCCGGAAGGGGACGGTTCATTACGGCAGCGACGAGGAACGTTATGGACGCCAGTCGATGGCCGGATGGCCTTTGCCCGGTACGGAACTGAGAGTCGTGGACGCGGATATGCACGACGTGCCGCGCGACATGTCGACCATCGGCGAGGTGGTGATCCGAGGCGACAACGTGATGGACGGTTATTTCAGCGTC
>CAWBIS010000214.1:0-26517 GCA_963788485.1 Terriglobia bacterium | reverse complement strand
CTCATCTCGCCGTGGTCATCGTGGTCAAGGTAGCAGTGGACACACCGCTCGTTACAACGGTAGGTCACATCGAATTGAACGCCCAGGGGCACACCCGCCTTGAGCGCCCGATCGTTCATCTCTTGCAACAGGGCACTCATGCGCCCTCCTTGACTGACACCCCCGGGGCCACAAGGGGATGATCGGATAGCAGCATAATTCCGTGCGCGGCCAACTCGCGAACAAAGCCTTCCGCGTCCTGGAGGGCCTCGGCCCGTTCCACCTCATATTCGAGGCAAACCCGGTCGGTGACAATTTCCTCCAACGCGGTGGTTCCGTCCGCGGCCTGCCAGATGATCGTGCCCAATTCGTTCAAGTTGAATAGCGTCGAGTCCCGAGCGGACATGATCATCATCTCGCCGTCCAGCTCACGCGCGGCAATCTCACGGCTTCGGGCAATATAGAGCGGGCTCATGCGATCAACTCCATACGCGGGCATCCGGAGTGAACTCCAGCCTGCCAAACGGCACGCGCCTCACAAAATCGCACACGGTCTGGAAATCACCCTCACCAACTCCTCGTCGTGCGCGAAGAAGAGCACGTGCCTAAGCAGTTCCCGGGCAGCTTGGCCGCGCCGACCGGTTCGATCCGGTTTTCCGGACCTTGCTTGAGAAGAAACAGCATTGCCAGCGGGTGCAGGCCGAGACTCTGGCGGGCTCCATCGTCGATGAGCACCACCATCTCAACTTTGCCATCGGATCCACGGAGTGGCGTCCAGCCGGTCACGGTCGAGTCTTTTCCGTCGACCTTCAGATGCAACGCCTGTTGGGAAATGCCGCCGGGAATTTCGGTTTTGGGAAGGACGGTGACGACGGCACTTCCCTGTTGCTGATTGGTGTTGTCAGCGGCGAGCGCGGGCACGGCGGCGAGCAAAACGCCAGCTGCAAAAAAAACCGCAAGTTGAAGTTTGGGGATCTGCATTGATATCGCTCCTTTGAGCATCAGCTGGGGACGAGCGAGGCGGATTTGCCGCTCTCAATTTATTGAACCCAACAGCTTATTGAACCCAACCGCAAAGGTTTAGATGTGCGACGGATGGGCCCCGACTCGCGGGGATCGAGAATCAGACAAATCGAGCGGCGGCGAAACGATTGTGGATTGAACGAGTTGCGAGGACATGAAAGCGAAGGCGTGAGGTGGATTAGAAACCAGACGGCAAATGAGCACGGCTTCGCGTACCGGGGTGGGTTGGCGAATTCGTGCGCAGGACTAGCTCTCGACGGTTTGGTTGCATGCGACGCGGGCACCTGCTCATCAACGATTCCGAAGCGCGCATGCTCTCGGGCGAGAATAATCTGCGCAAGGCGGCGGCCAAAATCACCGCGATGGGCCCCAGCATTCTCGTGATCAAGCGCGGCGAGCACGGCGCTATTCTCTGGCACGACAACAGGCACTTCATGGTGCCAGGCTATCTGCTGGAAGACGTGTTCGATCCCACGGGCGCCGGCGATTGTTTCGCGGGCGGATTCATGGGGTATCTCGCGGGCGCCGGAATCGACGTGAAGCACGCGGGCGTCGACACGAACGAACTGCGCCGCGCCGTGATCTACGGCTCCGTGATGGGCAGCTTCTGCTGCGAGCGCTTTGGCGTGGATCGTTTCCGCACGCTGACGCGCCAGGAAATTGACGCCCGTTTTGAAGAGTTCAAGGACTTCACGTCGTTCTAGCGGGTACGCGCGACCGCAGTCGCATGTACTTCTTTGTTTTTGCGCCGCGGCTGCCGTGATGGCGGTCGCGGTCGTCTTCTTCCACCTGACGGGAACCACGCTTTACTCGGGCGACGCGGAGGCCCACCTCGACATCGCGCGCCGCATTGTCGATTCGTTGACCCCCGGATGGTCACAGATCGGGACTACCTGGCTGCCATTGCCGCATCTGCTCATGATTCCACTCGTACGCAACGATTGGATGTGGCGGACCGGCCTCGCCGGCGCCATCGCCGCGGGCATCTGCATGGCGTTTGCTGCCACCTTTCTGTTCGCGAGTGCGCGCGGGATTTTCGATAGCGCGGCCGCGGCCATCGCCGCCTGCGGCGTCTTTCTGCTGAACCCGAACACGCTCTATCTCGGGTCCATCCCCATGACCGAACCGGTATTTTTCGCCGCCCTGTTCGCACTGCTCTATTTCACGCTGCGTTTCCGTGAAACGCAAAGCTGGTTCGCGTTGCTGGGCGCTTCGCTGGCCGCTTTGGCCGGGACGCTGACCCGCTACGAAGCCTGGTTCCTGCTGCCATTTGCCGCGATTTACCTGTTCATCCACGCCCGCGGAAAACGTCTGGCGGCGATGATCGTATTCTGTATCATCGCCGGCACCGGGCCCATCCTCTGGCTGGCTCATAATCGCTGGTATTATGGCGACCCTTTGTACTTCTATCGCGGTCCCTGGTCGGCGATGGCGATTCAAGGTAAGGCCGCTTACCCCGGCAAGGGCGACTGGCGCGTGGCCGCGCAATACTTTCTGGCCGCGGGTGTGGCCGTGGCGGGTTGGCCGGCGCTGATTGCCGGAGGCGTGGGAGTGGTGGTCGCGCTCATGCGCCGCGTCGTATGGCCGCTCTTTCTTCTGGCCCTTCCCCCCTTCTTCTACGTTTGGGCGATCCATTCTTCGGGCACGCCCATTTTTGTGCCCTCGCTGTGGCCGCATACCTGGTACAACACGCGTTATGGGCTGGCTCTGCTTCCATTGGCCGCGCTGGGCGCTGGCGCCATTGCACGGCAGTTCCCATACAAATTTGTGGTTGCCGCGATTCTGGTGCTTGCGGTGTCGCCGTTTCTCATGCCGCCCTTCGCGGCGCCCATCACCTGGCAGGAAGCGCAGGTGAACTCGCGCGCGCGCCGTGAGTCCATCGCGGAGTCGGCGGCTTACCTCGCGCAATTCGCCCGCCCTCACGAAACCTTTCTCACCGGCTTCGGCGATCTCACACCGATCTATCGCACCCTCGGAATCCCGCTCCGGCGCACGCTGACCGGCGACAACGATCTGGAGTTCAACGCGGCAATGGCGCGTCCTGACCTCTTTCTTCACGCCGACTGGGCTGTGGTCGAAGGGGGCGACGCGATCCAGACCATGCTCGATAAAGCCCGCCTGCATGGCCCGCGATATGAACTCGAGCGCCGCGTTACGGTGAAGGGTGCTCCCGTAATTGAAATCTACAGACGAACCGATGACAATCCCCTTCGCTAAATTGCATGGCGCAAAGAACGATTTCCTGATCACCCGGATTGAGGAAATACCTGCTGACATACCCGCCGCGGAACTGCCCCAGGTAGCCGTCGCCATCTGCGATCGCTACACCGGCGTGGGCGCCGACGGATGGATGCTGCTGGACGCAAGCAACGAGCATGAAGCTGTTATCCGGCTCTTCAACTCGGACGGCAGTGAACCGGAGCTTTCCGGCAATGGCACGCGCTGCGCCGCGGCTCTGCTCGCGCTCGCCCGGCCCGGCGAAAACGAGTTCCGCATTCGCACGGGCGCCGGGGTGAAGGAGCTTCGCCTCATCGCGCGCGTCGATCGCTATTTTCAGTTCGAGATGAACATGGGGAACATTCGGATAGTGGAACTCCACGCGAAGGTACAGGGCCGCGATGCGGTGATCGTCGATGCGGGCAATCCCCAATGCGTGTTTCCCGTGGACGGCTTCGATTTCGATTGGCGATCGCTGGGCGCGGTGGTGGAGAGAGACCCGCGCTTCCCCAATCGGACAAATGTATCTTTCGTACGCGCGATCGATCGCCATACCATCGACGTCCGCTTTTGGGAACGCGGCGCGGGGGAAACCAACAGCTCCGGCACGGGCTCGACCGGCGCCGCCGCGGCCGCCGTCGCCCGTGGATTCGCCGACTCTCCTGTGACCGTTCAGACCCCCGCCGGACCGCTGGAATTGCGTTTCGTACCCGACGCCTGGCTCACCGGCCCCGCCGAGTACGTGGCGGACGGGTCCTTCTACTATGCGAAAATTGGTCGAAATGACCAGTATTGAAACGCCCATTTCTTCCACCATGGCCGACGTGCTCGCGGAGAAGATCCGATCCAAAACCGCCAAAGTCGGGGTGGTCGGCTTGGGCTATGTGGGACTGCCGCTGGCCGTCGAATACGCCGAGGCCGGATATGAGGTCACCGGCATCGATCTGATCGAAAGCAAAGTGGCGCGTATCAACGCAGGTGACTCCTATATCGGGGACGTTTCTTCCTCCGCTCTCGAGCCGTTGGCGGCGAGCGGCAAACTGCGCGCAACCACCGATTTCTCGGTAATCCGCGATCTCGACACCATCGATATCTGCGTGCCGACGCCCCTGCGCAAAACCAAAGATCCGGACATGAGTTATATCGTCGCCGCGTGCGAGGAAATCGTCAAATATTTCCATCGCGGCATGCTGGTGATTCTGGAATCGACCACGTACCCGGGCACCACCGACGAGCTGGTGCTGCCAATGCTGGAGAAATCCGGTTTGAAAGTCGGGGAGGATTTTTTCCTCTGCTTTTCGCCGGAGCGCGTGGATCCCGGCAACGCAAAGTTTCAGACAAAGAACATTCCCAAAGTTGTCGGGGGAACCACCCCGGCCTGCACGGAGCTGGGGCGTCTTTTCTATGCGCAGGCGCTTGAGACTGTGGTGCCGGTGAGTTCCACGCAGGTCGCCGAGATGGTGAAGCTGCTCGAAAATACTTTCCGCATGATCAATATCGGGCTGGTGAACGAGATGGCGATCATGTGCGACGGCATGGGCATCAACGTCTGGGAAGTGATCGAAGCTGCCGCTACGAAGCCGTTCGGCTTCATGCCTTTCTATCCCGGACCCGGCCTGGGCGGCCATTGCATTCCGATCGATCCTTTTTATCTTTCATGGAAGACCAAACAGTCCGGGATTGAAGCACGATTCATCGAGCTCGCGGGCTACATCAACGGGCAGATGCCGCATTTTGCCGTGGCGAAGGTGCAGAACGCGTTGAACGATGTGGGCAAGCCGCTGAAGGGTTCCAAAGTTCACATTTATGGGGTCGCCTACAAGCGCGACATTGACGATCTGCGGGAATCGCCGGCGCTCGATATCATTCACCTGCTGCAGAAGCGCGGAGCAGTGGTTTCTTTCACCGATCCGCATGCGCCGCAGATCCGTCTCGAAGACGGCGCGTTTTTCAACGAAGAACCGGGGGCCATGCCGTCAGCCGATTGTGTGGTGATCGTTACGGATCATTCGGACTTCGATTACAACGCGCTGGTGAATCAGGCGCGGTTGATCGTGGATACGCGCAACGCGCTGAAGAAATTCAAGTCGGACAAAATCGTCCGGCTATAGCCGCGCCCGCGCTCCATGTGCGCGCAGAATCGCCGCAATCCGGGGCAATCCTTCGCTTTCCGCCAGAAGTAAAGCTGTTGTGTGGCCTCGGCTGCCGGCGGTAGCGTTGACGTCGGCGCCGGCCTCGACCAGCGCCTGCACCGCGGCGGGTTGATCCTTATGTACAGCGTGCATCAGGGCGGTCCAGTCGTTGACTCCTCCGCGCTCGTTGACATCTTCGCCGGTTTTCAACAACCGGGCGATCGCGGCAGTGTCGCCGGCGCGCGCGGCTGCGCAGAGCGGCGGGATCGGAACCCCGGGATTGCAGGCGAATAGCAGCAGGTATGAACAAAGCGAAATCGCGATCCGCATGAGTGAAGCATAGCTCGAGTACTTTTTATTTAAAAGTACTTTTCATAATCTGAGAGAAACTTTGCCTGTCCGGCCGGTTTTCATGTTCGTCATGCCCCTCCCCGCTATTGACATTGCCATTACAGGGCGGGATCATTCAGCAAGAGGATTATTATGATGAACCCGAGCCGGATTGCGTCCGCATTCGTATTAGTGGCGATGACTGGCGCAGTTTGCTCTGCCCAGACGGTTATGTCGGCCCATTCGGGAACGCTGCACTACTTTGAAGGTGACGTTTCCATCGACGGCGCGCCGGTTCAGGCGAAGTTCGGCAAGTTCGCGGAAATAAAGGAGCAGAGCGTCTTGAGCACCGGGGCGGGCCGAGCCGAAGTCCTGCTCACACCCGGCGTGTTTCTCCGCCTTGGCGAGAACAGTTCAATCCGCATGATTGACAATCGCCTGGTCAGCACGCGCGTGGATGTGCTCTCGGGTAATGTGATCCTCGAATCCGACGATCCGCAAATGGACCTCAAGGATTCCCCCGTCACGCTTCTCTACAAGGATTATGAGATCCGCATGCAGAAGCATGGTCTGGCCGAACTCAATTCGGATCCCGGCCAGTTGAAAGTCTTCAAGGGAGAGACGCTGGTCGAAACGGCGGGTGACTCGGGCATTCATAACCGGGCGACCGTGAGAGAAGGCCATCTGGTTTCGCTCTCGGCCGCGCTGGTCACCGACAAGTTCGACGATAAGGTGGGTGACGATCTGTACCTGTGGGCGCGCGACCGCTCCCAGGCGCTATCGGCGGCCAACATGTCATCGGCGCGTACACTGGGTTCCGGATCGGGTTATGGTTCTGGATATGGCTACGGGCCCGGATACGGCTACGGTTCCGGATTTGGATCGGGCGTCGGTTACGGCGGAGCGGGCTACGGCGGGTTGGGAGCCTGGAACGGAGGTTGGTATTACAATCCGTTCTTCGATATGTATACGTTCGTTCCGGCGGTCGGCACGATGTGGAGTCCCTTCGGCTACGGCTTCTTCAGCCCCGGCACGATTTATAACTATTACTCGCCATCGACCTTCTGGTATGGCGGCGGTGGACCCGTCGGCGCCAGCGCAACCGGGCGCCCCGTTTTTGGTTTGGCTTCATCTACAACCAAGGCGGCTCCGATCGGTCAGTTGCTCAGCTCCGGTGGTGGGGCGGCTCTGGGTTCACCCCTCCGCAGCGGCGCAGCCGGCGTAGCAGCCGCGACCTCGCCGGTATCGTCCGAAAGCCGCAGCGGGAGTTTCGGCGGCGGTGGCGCGTCCTCCAGCCGAGGGTTCAGCGGCGGCGGACACGCTGGCGGCGGGCACCGATAAGGCCCCGTCGACGGTACGCGTGATATCCTGAGCTTGCGCGGGTCAAAAGCCTGCGCAACATCCAAAATCAACCGACTGGAGAGATGGCCGAGTGGTTGAAGGCGCACGCTTGGAAAGCGTGTATAGGGGAAACTCTATCCAGGGTTCGAATCCCTGTCTCTCCGCCACTTTATTTTCAATAACTTACAGGCAATGATCGCCGCCAGCGTGCAATGGCGTGCAATCGGTGTAAGATGAGGCGTGGCGCTCAAGCTGTATCGGCGACATCGCAAGAAGTGCGAAGGCGGTCACGCCAAGGGCTCCCAATCCGGGGAATTCGAGGAAGGCAGGCGCGGCTGAAAGAAATCCCCGCGCCGGTGCCGGAGATCGATAGGGAGTGAAACTCCCGCAGGGGAGGCAGAGCCTCCTTTGTTGCTGGATTTTCGCGGGTGCTCCGGGTGTTTCCGTTGACCGAAGCGCCTGAATCGCTACAATTAGAGCCAAGAGAGGCACCTGGATGACCATGAAACTTGAATTGAATCCGGAGGCGGAAGCGGGCTTGTTGGCACAGGCGCAGGCGCACGGGCTCTCGCTGGAGGATTTTGTCAAGCAGGTGCTCGAAGAGCGAGGCATCGGGAACCGACAGGCCGCACGGCTTTCTGCGGAAGAACGCCTGCATGCGTTCGATGAGTTCTTGTCCGGTTTCGAGTCATCGGTAATCCTTCCGGAAGAGGCCTTTCAGCGTGAAAACTGGTATCCAGACCGCTGATGGCAATAGAGTATCTCGTTGATACGAATGTCCTGCTCCGCGCTTTAGCCATCGCTAACCCCCGAAAGCTGTGGCCCGTCAAGCCATCAAAACCCTGCTTCGCGACGGTGCTGACCTGTGCGTTGTGCCGCAGAACCTCGTGGAATTCTGGAGCGTGTGCACACGGCCCGAGAAAGACAACGGTCTCGGGAAAACCGTTGCCACGACCGACCGTTATTGCCGCTTTATGGAATCCTTCCTGACCGTTCTTCCGGAAACGCCCGCCATCTTTGCGGAGTGGCGCTCGCTTGTGGTGGCCTACCGGGTCTCCGGCAGGAAAGTGCATGACGCGAGAATCGTTGCAGCGATGAACGTGCGCGGCTTGCGTCGCATTCTTACATTCAACACCGACGATTTCATGCGCTACAAGGGCCTGGAAGTGGTGCATCCGCAAACCATTTAAGCCAAAACGCAGATGTGCCCACAGCAGCGAAATCTCTTTCCGGCAGGGAAGGGGCCTTCACCAGAGGGACAAGGGCTATAGAAAAAACACCCATCGCCGCCGATGAGTCTGATATGACCGGGGTGATGGGCCTGAGCTCTCTCTTCCTGGCGGCGGCCTTCAGCACTGCCGCGGCGTCCCCGCCAAACTGGATAGGGGAATACCCCCCTTGCGATCGACATTCCGATTTGCTGAACCCGGAACACGTCGATCTCGGGGTGAGAATTTCGACGGCCAACAAGGCTCTCGCGCGGCAATTCCTGCAAGCGATGGATTTCTGGGCCGGAGTCCTTGACGTGGAATGGCACAAGACGGAGTCTCGGGATTGCTCGATTCAACTGATTGATGGACCCCCCGCGCTCTTTGATGCTGCCGGCGGGCGCGCTGTCGCCGTCGCGCGGTCGCAACTCCCGGACCGGCCCTCTTTCCAGGGTTTGATTGCCTTCAATCCCTGTTTGAATCCAACTGAACACGAGATGTTCATGGTTTCAGTGCATGAAATCGGCCATCTTTTGGGATTGCCGCATAATCCGAGCGGATCGTCCGTGATGTTCTTCCTCGAACTTGACGATCCCGTGTTTCTCGATGTCGCCGATCTGAATGCCCTGGCCGTCCGGCACAAGCTGCGCCCGGGCATCTTTGAGAAGGCGAGGTTGGCAGCCATCCCCGTATCCGAGATCATCAATGAGACTGGCGCTGCTGGTTTCGAGCCAGGCCGCTGACGCAAGTTCCTGCGACACGAATGCCTGGCCGGAGGATGCTTTTGCGTCAGTCACTACGCAGTCCCTGCGCCAGCTGGCGAGCTCGTCTTGTTGCCTCGACAGTCGCGACGAAGCTCAGCGTCCGCATCGCGGATGCTCCGGTTGGTTTCCGTTCACCACGTTCCCCCCGAGTCCAGGCGAATCCTTCGGTCAATGCAGTATTCTCGTGCGGATAGTTCCCCCCACCTCTGCCAACTGGTTCCGTAAATGCTTCACCAACGCGCCGTCTGACGTTTCGAGGTCCGTCACCACATAACCGATCTTCGCGCTCGTCTGCAGATACTGGCTCGCAATGTTGATATTGTGTGCGGAAAAGATCGCGTTCACCGCTGACAGCACGCCCGGCTGATTCCGATGAATGTGCAGCAGCCGCCTCTTGCCGGTGTGCTCCGGCAGCGAAACCTCGGGGAAATTCACGGCACCGAACGTTGAGCCATTGTTGCTGAAACGGATGAGCTTCTCCGCAACTTCCGTGCCGATATTCCTCTGGGCTTCTTCGGTACTTCCCGCTACGTGTGGCGTCAACAGCACGTTCTCCATCCCCGAAACCGGCGATACGAACCGCTCCCCGGCGATCTTCGGTTCCTTCGGGAACACATCCAATGCCGCCCCCGAAAGGTGCTTCGATTTCAGCGCTGCCGCAAGCGCCTCCAGATCGACCACCGTCCCGCGCGACGCATTGATAAGCTTCGCGCCCCGCTTCATCCGCTGGATCTCGGGCGCCGCGATCATGCTGCGGGTCCCGGGCGTCTCCGGCACATGCAGGGTCACAACATCCGAACTTTCCAGCAGCGCTGCCAGGGATCCGGCTGGCCGCGCATTCCCGAGCGCGAGCTTCGGCTCTATGTCGTGATACACCACCTGCATGCCCACCGCTTCGGCCAGCAACCCCACCTGCGTCCCGATGTGCCCGTAGCCAACAATGCCCAGCATCTTGCCGCGCACCTCAAAATTCCCGACTGCGGTCTTGATCCACTCGCCCCGGTGCGTGGCCGCGTTGAGAAAGGGGATGCCGCGCATCAGCAGAATAATCTCTGCCAATACCAATTCCGCGACACTGCGCGTATTCGCAAACGGCGCGTTGAACACTGGAATGCCGTACTCCTCGGCCTTCTCCAGATCCACCTGATTCGTCCCGATGCAGAAGCACCCCACCGCGATCGCCGCGCGCGCCTGCTCCAGCACCTTGCGCGTCACATGCGTCGCCGAACGGATGCCAATGACGCTCGCCCCCCGAACTGCGTCCAGCAGTTGCGCCTCGGGCATTGACTTATCATGCCGGGTGATGTTCGTATAGCCATCGGCCCGAAACGCTTCCACAGCGCTGGCGTGAATGCTTTCGAGCAGAACGATGCGGATCTTTTTTTTGTCGAGCGAGAGCCTTTTCTGCGATGCGCGCGATGTGTGAGCTGGATCGGCCACGCCACAAGTTTCCCACGCGGACCGGAAAGGCGGCCTTGCTGACGCCGCCAAGGTGAAGTTTCCGGATTTGGCGCGGCCGATTCGCGTCGTCAGATCGAGCGCCTCGGTGAGGGACACGAAATCCACGCCGGTTACGAGACCTCATTCGGAACCGGGTTCCTTGATCCGCACCGCAACCGCCCAGCCGCCCTTCGTTGCGTACTTCCGCACGGCGCGTGTCTGCAACGGCAGACGAGCGATCAGTTCTCGTCGGCTACGTCTTGACGAGCGTGCTTTCGCTCGAATTTCCGCGCCAGGTCCGGCCAGAACTCTTTAAGAACATTCCCAAACGTGTCGACGCCGAGTTGCAGCGCGAGCTCAGACCCCGCGTCTTTTGCGGTTCGGTTGTCGCGGTAATACGCCTCGGAAATCGCCACCGCGGTCGAATTTCCGAGTACCTCGGAAAAGTTAAATTGTGTTCGGCCCGAATCGCCATGAGTGATAAAGATCTGCCCCATGCAATAGCCGAGTCTGGACCAAACGCTCCCGGTACCGCGCCGGAAATAGCGCGGATCCTGGTGAAGGATAGTCGGGAAGATTGCCTCCGTCATGAAATTTCCGATCGCAAAGTCAGCGTACGCTGCCCCCAGGTACTGCCCAAAGCCGGCAGCGCCTTGCCCGAAGGCTCGATTGGAATTCGTGAATTGGGATTCGCCTGCGAAGATGAAGGTCAGGGCGAAAGTCCCACGATCCCAGGTGTCTTCCCAGGCTACCTTGAACTTCTCACTGGGTTGAATCGGCGCGTAGTTCTCGAGGCTCGGAGACGTCCGGAAATTCGGAATGATAAAGAGGATGTGTTTGCTCGGGGTAGCATTGGAATCCCCGGCTCCCTTGTTTGAATATGGCTGAATTATTTCGTCCGATGGGCCTTGCTGACCGTCCGATGGGCCTTGTTGACCTTCCGATAGGTCTTGCTGACAAGGCGAGACCCATGCAACAAGAGTCAGCAGGATGGCGGCACACAGGGAGCTACGAAGCATAAGAGAATCCTCTTTCTGACAAGTACGGAACGCGCTTACACTACGAAAGGGGCAATGGCGGGGCCATCGTCAAATCGCTGAAAACGCGTACGCCAGTGCGCTGGTTCCCAAACAGTGTCCGCAATGAGAGTCGGTGGATGGACGGGCCTGCCGGCCGGCTACCGCGTTCCAGGCATCGCGGAGTCCAGGACGACCGGTGTGTTTCTGGTCGTCATCATGGTTTGAAGGTCAAGGGTATCGAATCCCACCAATTCCTGGCAGAATATTAAGGTCGGTGCGGACTGAAACCGTGTAGACTCAGAACGCACTAAGTTCAGCGGGAGATCGAATGCCGGCCGGATTGGATAATCTCAAACACATCGTCGTTCTCATGATGGAGAATCGCTCCTTCGATCACATGCTGGGGGCGTTGAAGGCAGTCGATCCGCGTATCAATGGGCTCACCGGGACCGAATCGAATCTTGACACGACGAATGAACCCGCGCGTGTCCAACCCCTGGCGGAGTTTCAGAGCCAGCTCGATCCGGATCCCGACCATCATTTTCCGGCGGTGAACAAACAGTTATTTTTCGGAACCGCCGGACCGCCCGGCGTCCCCGCCATGAACGGGTTCGTGCAGAGCTATTTCGATCAGCAGCGCGATGTAAACCATTCGCGCAAGATCATGTATTACTTCGCCAACGGGAAACTGCCCGTGTTGCACACCCTCGCGCAAACCTACGCGCTATTCAACGGTTGGTTTGCCTCCATTCCGGGACCGACCATCTGCAATCGCGCCTTTGCCCACTATGGAACCTCCTTTGGCCAGGTGAGCATGGACATGTTCTATCTGGGAAAACCCTACATCAGCATTTATGAACGATTGCTCGGCGCCGGCCGCACCGCGAAGCTCTATTACTACGACACGTCCAGTTCCACCATGGAAGTGGTCAATCTTCTGAAAAATCAGCCGCAGCTGTTCGGCACGTATCAACAATTTCTTTCCGACTGCGCCAAAGGCTTATTACCCGATTACTGCTTCATCGAACCCAATTACACCGATCACACCGGCGACGGCGGAGGCGAGGAACTCGCATCCGATCAGCATCCCGATCACGATGTTCAGGCAGGGGAGGTTTTCATCGGCACAGTCTACAATGCCATTCGGCAGAATCCGGATTTGTGGAAGAGCACGGCGCTGCTCATCGTGTACGACGAGCATGGCGGCATTTACGATCACGTTCCGCCGCCCGCGTGCACGCCGGATGGATTTAACGCTCCTCTTGCCGATACCGGCGGCATTCCATTCGCGTTCGACCGCCTTGGAGTGCGCGTGCCGGCAATTCTGGTATCGCCATGGGTTGCGCGAGGCACGGTCGTTCCCGGTCCGGAAGCCGCGGCGGGCGGCCGTGTCTTCGAACATGCGTCGATTCCGGCCACCGCGACCGGCTACTTCATCGGCAACTACGACAATCGGTCGCCGCGCGAAAAAGTTGCGCAAACATTTCTCGACCTGCTGACCGATACATGCCGGCCGGATTCCGATTGCCCGACCTTTGGCATCGATTAGGAGAACCCATATGGCGAGCCCCTCCAACGTGATTCGCATACCCAAACCGTCCCGCAGTTCGTTCAATCCGGATCGCCTCGTCGCGGGGAATACCCTTCTGCTCAATCAGCTGAAGCACGCGCACATCCGGGAACTGGAACTTCCACCGGAACAACGAACGGGAATCGATTTCGAATCCATCAAAACGGAAGGCCAGGCGGCGGCGTATATGCGCAAGCTGATGACGATTCTCCATCCTCAAGCCATGGCGTCCGGTGGCAAGTGAGCCGGATAGCGTGAGACGCTGTTTTTCATTGGCGCTGCTTTTAGCCACATGCGCATTCGCGCAGGAAACGCAGCTGGGCGCCGATTTTCGCAAAGAAGGTGAAGCGCTGGAGCAGGACTGCTCCGGTTTCGCCCTCAAATCGCTGGGGAGTTGCGCCCAGGATTTATTCACGGATTCGCCGCTGCACCTGGCTGTGGGCAGCCTCGCCCCGCAGAACGGGTTTGGCTTCGGACCGGCGTTCGTCGCGCACTGGACGCCAAACGAGTCGTGGCGATTGAGTTGGGACGTCGATGCCGTCGTCACTCCCAATTTGTCGTGGCGCGCAGGCGCGTATATGACCGCCGTGTGGGATCGTCACGGCAAGATCGTCATCAACACGAATCCGAAGAAGAAATCGAACCTTACTGTAAGCGAATACCCTGTCTTCCATCTTTATGCGCAGGGGATTTCGTTGAACAAACTCACCTATTTCGGCGAGGGTCCAGGCACGGCTGAAAGCGCGCGTTCTTACTACGGCATGACCGAGACAATCGTCGGCGGCAACGCCATATTCCCGGTTCTCCCGAAGCTCAACATGTCGCTTTACGCCGAGGCGAATGGGCGCTTCGTCGATCTTCGGCCGGGCGACGGACAGCCGAGCCCTTCGATCGAGCAGCTTTACACGCCCGTTACCGCTCCCGGATTAAACGCACAGCCCGCTTTTGCGCAGTTCGGTGAAGGCGTGCAGATAAGGCCTGAGTTGGCCGGCGGCTATATCCGTCTGAATTATCTGGCAACGTTCCAGGAATATATCGCGAGCAACTCCGGCTTTTCTTTCGAACGGCTGACGCTCAATCTGTCGCACCAGTTCCCGTTGTATTCGAGAACCCGATCGCTGATACCGAACGATTTCAACGGTCCCGACGACTGCTCCGTAAGCGCGGGCACGCACTCCTGTCCGGCCGCGACGCGCAATCTGGAAGGAAGCTTCGGGCTGCTGTTCCTGATGAACGATTCCTTTGTGCCCTCCGGTCATAACGTGCCCTTCTATTTCCAGCCAACCCTGGGAGGCTCCGACATCGACGGTAATCCGGCGCTGCCGAGCTATCAGGATTACCGTTTTCGGGCGCCCAACAATCTGCTGCTGCGGGGGAGCTTCGAGCACTCCATCTACGGGCCACTGGGTGTAACGGCCATGCTCGATGAAGGGAAGGTCGCGCTTACGCGCGGCGGCCTCGATTTCACACATCTGCTGCACAGTTACTCGGCGGGCCTGACGTTGCGCGCGGGCGGATTTCCGATGGTTTATCTCCTCTTCGCCTGGGGCGGTCACGAAGGAACTCATACCACCGCGAGTGTGAATACGTCGCTCCTCGGCGGCTCGGACCGGCCTTCCTTGTACTAACTCCAAGTGGGGCAGACGCCTCAGGATGCCATCCTGCCCTGCTCCAACACCGTATTTGCATAGTTGAAACAACCGGCCGCGCGCAGCCACTTAGTGGCTGAAAACGCGGAAAAAACAAGTCCCGCGCATTCGGGAATGACTGAACCAGGGTTCAGCCATTAAACCAAAAAGCGATTTATAAATCGCGTAAACAGGAGGAAAAATATGGCAACATTTCCGACAATCACTCAAAACGGCAACACCACCCTTACATGGCAGAATCAGGGTGGCAACATCACCAATCACGAAGTCTTCGCGTTCACTCTCCAGTCCACGAGTCCCGCGAATTCGACGGGGGCGCTCATTTCCGACGTCACAGTGTTCATCAACCCTACCAGGTACAACTGCACACTGAGCGTCAAAGGGCCCCAGGCAATCTCAGGCAATTTCGAAAGCAACGGAGTATAGAGGTAAACAACCATGACAATCAAAGCGGTAAAAGACCCATCCGGAAAAGTGATCGCGACGTTCGAGCAGGGTCAGGGCGGTACCATCGCGCCTGTGCTGCCGGCCGGGCACACGGTCGTCGACCTTGAGGTCGCGGCGAATTACAGGGACGATTTGAAGACCTTCTATTCGACGGCAGGCAAGTAAACTCCCTGCCGTTTTTGAGCGACAGGCCGGCCCCGTGCCGGCCTGTCGCCGTTTTGCGAACGCCGTCGAATCACCTGTCGAATACGACGACTCGGATATCGCCAAAATCCCGCGCGTCGCTGTGCCACCCCTGAAGTTCAGGCCTCTTCGAAAGCCATGTGCGCCAGTATTCCGCGCCAGGGATACCACCGTAGATCAGGAACCGGTTGAACCGGGGTAGAGTCTCCGCCGAGAGTTTTGCCGCATAGTCCTTCGCCGGGTCGATGGGACGAAACGGAAAAAGGTAAGTCTTCCCGCGCAGTGGATACGCGAACAATTGTGCATAGAGAAATCCCGGTAAAGGATAATCCGGGCGCCAGACTGGCGGCACAGCTTCGATGAAGGGACTGGTGCAAAGGATCGGCGTATCCGCCGAGTCCGAGAGGCGATTCACATATTGAGCGGCCGGACGCCAGCCCGCCGGATCGTGCGCCGGCCAGACCTGATTCCAGTTTCCCGCAAAAACCAGCGCGCCAAGAGCCATCGCCATAACAGCCGGACGCCAGTACCCGGGCGGAATGAAAAACGCGGCGGCAAGAGTCGCGGTCAAGGCCACGCCGGGAAGGCTGAGGGAAAGATAGCGCGGCACGAAGAGACTGTCTCCCGACACACGCGAAAACACAAACATCGCGATCGGGGTCACCAGCCACCAGGCGAGGACGAGAACGATGTCGCTGCCGCGCGGCGCTCTGCCGGGCGGCCATCGGGACAATCTGGCCAGCAGCCACGCCGCGCCGCCGCAGACCGCGATCAGATCCCAATCCCGCCTGAGCCAATGCCGCAGATCCAGGAAGGCCGGAGGCGCGACAAACACGTGGGCGCCGGCATCGCGCAGAAGGGCGAGGGATTCGAGCGCGACGGGAATCAGCGCCAGCACCAGAAGTGCCGACACTGCGGCCGCCCGCACCCAGCCCACTCGGCTTTCGCTCTTCCTCAGGCGCATCAGCCCATAAATGCCGAAGACCAGATAGAACGCCCAGTAGACCTGCTGCACGCGCCACAGCAGGGCGGCAAAGACAAGGAACAGCGCGGCATCGCGCCAGCGCGCCGAATCGAACCAGCGGGCGAGGAAATACAGCGCGCCGGCCGCACAGCACATCCCGAGAGCGTAGGGCTTGGCGTCGATCGCGAAGTAATCTATGCCCGGAATGGCAAGGCAAGTGAACACGGCGAACCATGCCGCGCCCGGGCCGGCGATTCTCGCTGCCATACGCGCCACAAAGTACAGCGCAGCGCCCATCGCCAGCACCGACGGAAGGCGATAGCCGATCTCGGAAAACCCGAACAAGGCGTTCATCGCCGGCGGCAAGGCGTAGTAGACGGATTGCGTATACGGCGGAACGATCGCGAGCGACGGATCCGCCGGATGCTGCGCGACAAAAGCGGTGACCGCCTCGTCGGTCCACAGGCTGGATGGCAACGCCATCAGCCAGAGCCGGGCGATGCAGAAGGAGAGCGCCGCGATCTCCGCCGCATTGGCGCGCAGCCATGCTTTTTCGTCGGTGCCGGACGCGGTCAAACGCCTGTAGTTTAGCGTGGCGCCACTGTATGAATCCGGACAACCGCCCCGGGAGCCACGGTTATAGTAGGAATCGGGGACACGTCTTGACGGACGGAAAGGGCACCATCGCTGTCGCCGGCCCCTTCAATGGCGGCGGCCAGACGGGCGAGCTGATGCGTTCCATCGACTGGGCGAAGTCGCCGGGGGCTTCGCCCGGACCGAATGATTACGTTTGATCCCGCAGGCTATCGTCGCGATTTTCCGGAACTGCCGATCGCTCCACCCAAATCTCAATAGAACAGATACTTCCGCCACTGCTCGTCGCCCTTGCCCAGCAGACGGATCAGATGCCGGCTGGTGTGCAGACTGAAGGGGCGCGGCTGGCGCGCCAGCTTGAATCCGGCCTCTTCCGGCGTCCGGCTGCCTTTGCGGTTGTTGCAGGAATGGCAGCAGGCCACCAGATTCTCCCACGCGGATTCGCCGGCGCGCGAGCGCGGAATCACGTGGTCGAGCGTCAACTCCGCAGCAGGCAGGACCTTGAGGCAATACTGGCACGTGTAGCGGTCGCGCATCAGAATGTTCTTGCGCGAGAGCGCCCGCGTCTGGTGCGGAATCCGCCGGTATTCGAGCAGCCGGATAACGGACGGCACTTTCAGCGATCGGCGCGCGGAATGGACCGCATTGGCCGAATGCTCCTCGGCCGCGGCGATCCCCTTCAACACGAGCACAAGCGCGCGGCGGGCGGCGCAGATGTTAATCGGTTCGTAACTCGCGTTCAGTACAAGGACAGGCTTCTGCAGTCTGCTGTAGGTCGGCATCTCGCTCCTCAGGGTCTCCATCGTCGATCTACTCTCGCCAGCGTCAGCAGGGAAACGGAGCCCGCACCCCCGCGCTTCAAAACGGACGCGCACGCACTGGCCGTGGCGCCGGTTGTCATCACGTCGTCTATAAGAAGAACCTTCTTGCCCGCAATCCGCGGGTCCGTGTTCGCCTTCGATCGAAGGACGAATGCCCCGGCCACATTGCGGCGGCGGCCTGCGCCGGCGAGTCCCGCCTGGGTTGCCGTGGCGCGTTTGCGGCGTAGAGCCCGCAGCACCGGAATCCCGCGGCGTTTCGCAATATGCCGCGCGAGCAGTTCCGATTGATTAAATCCCCGATGCCACCGTCTGCGCCAATGTAAAGGAACCGGAACGACTACGTCGAAACGCTCATCGCTCGAAATAGCCCGCTCCATATAAGCCGCTAGCGGACGCGCGAGCGGCTTCATTCCCGAGTACTTCAGCAGATGAATGAGGTCGCGCAGAGCGCCTTCGTACAGCCCGAAACTGGCCGCATGATCGAATCCGCGCAGGCCCGCCCGGCAGGCGGCGCAAACCCCTCGATCGTCCAGCGGGTAAGCGTTTATGAATGGCGTGTTACAGACCGCGCAGAAGTATTCGGCATCGAGCGGAGCCGGCGCGTTCAGACACTCGTCGCACACAGGAACTCGGGTCCATTTTACGAGCGTGTGTTTGCACACCCGGCAGTCGTCGGGGAAAAACAGCGAAAAAATTCCATGCGGAATCCCGCGAACGAGATTGAAGGCGGCCGTTCTCGTCAGAGTGTTACTCGAGAAGGCACACCTCCTGACATAGTGCCGCTGGCGCGGCGCTTCCGGTCTGAAGCTTCCTGATCCCGCACGCAGAGTATGGCCCAGGGCACCGCATCCAGGCGCTCTTTTTTGATTTCCTGGCCGCAGACTGCGCACACGCCGTAGCTGCCGTCGGCGATGCGCGCGAGCGCCGCGTCGATTTGCTGGAGCTGTTCGGAATCGCGCCCCGCTTCCTGCAGCAGATCTTCCCGTGCAACGTCGGCGTTGGCCCGATCGCCCACATCGCGATGGCTTAGTTCTTCAAGATCCACGACTTCGGCTTCGGCGCGCACCGTCGCAGCGGCAATCTCATGCCGGCGCGCAGTGAGAATCCGCCGGTAGTGATCGAGCTGGCTGGAGGTGAGTGCCATGGAAGGCTCTCTAAACTTTGAGTGTAGGGAGACGGTGGGCGAGATGTCAAATCGCCCGCCCGGCGTCTTTATTGCAAAGAGGCCAGCGCCGCCCGGATGAGGACATATAAAAACCACAGACTGCCCACGGAAAACAGGCCGTAAAAAAAGCTGCTCCGGGTTATTTTCGAGAAACCGTACCGCAGAAAGCCTATCTCGACGAAGCTGATGAGATCCATAGACGTCATGAAAGCGTACATCCCTTTGCCGGTCGTTTCCTTGTTCATGAACGCCGCCACATTCGTGGACAGAAGGTTCTGATAATCGAGAGCCGTGGGGTCCGCCACGAGGTAAAGCACCAGCAGCGACATGACCGTGACGACGACCGTGTACGGAAAGTACGCCAGCGTAACCATCGAAAACATGGTGCCGAACTTCGGCTGCTGCGGGGCCATGAGCGCGAAAATAGCCAGTGCTCCGGAAACGATCAGAGGCAACACGAGAGCCGCAAGTCCCGCCACGCCGTAGATCAGGTATCCGATTGCGGGAGAATTGGCGCGGTTGATCGCCTGCTGCATCTGGTCCGGGGTCAAGTTCGATCGGTTTTCGACCTGCTGCCGGACGATGGTTTCGATTCCGATCCGGTGGATCACCGCATAAGTCGCGCCGAGCGTGAACAGCAGACCCAGGATCAGCGGAAGAGCCCAGAGACCGCGGCGATTCGGCAGACTGGCGAAGAGCTTGCCCGGCTCATAGAACACCTCGAAAATGGCCATGATGGATTCCAACGGAGTTTATCACCGGAAAGTTCGGTTTGCTTTGTTCCGATATAATCTGGAAGCCATATGAGACGCAGAATCGCGCTGGCGTTGCTGATTGCCGCGGCAACCGTCCCGGCTTTCGCCCAGGCCCCGCTCAAGAAAATTACGATCAACTATCCCAACCGCAGCGGTTCCAACTGGCCTCTGTTCATCGCGAAAGACGGCGGGTATTACCAGAAATACGGTCTGGACGTCACACTGGTCTTTGGCGTACATCCGGCCGGCATTGCCATGCTGGTCAGCGGCGAGGGACAGATGGTGAACTCCTCGCTGGAACAACTGATGCAGGCGGCCATGCGGGATGGCTCCCTGGTGCTGATCGGCAGTTCGTTGAATCGGGGAATGTTCGCGCTGATGGCGAATAAGGATATCCCGAATATCAAGGCGTTGAAGGGCAAACGTGTAGCCGTCGGCCAGATCGGCGACGCCCCCTACGGTTATCTGGTTGCCCTGCTCGGGAAATCGGGGCTCAGCTCGCGCGACGTGCAATGGATCCCGGTTGGCACAGACGTCAGCGGACGCGCCGCGGCATTGCAGAGCGGACGCGCGGATGCGACTCTGCTGACGGCTCCGGCATACTTCAAGGTGGAAGCAGCCGGCTTCAAGACATTGGCCAACCTCTCCGATCACGACGATATCTTCGCTTCCACCGCTTACATCATGAAGAAGAGCGTCGTCGCGTCCGATCCCACACTCGCCGAAGCGCTGATCAAGGCCCATGCCGAGGCCATCAGGCGGTTTTATGAGGACAAGGCATTCGCGGTGAAGACCTTTCTGGCTTACGACAAGAACGCGCAGCAGTCCGATATGGAACGCGTCTACGACCTGTATGCCAGGCCCAACGCATTCGAGCGTGTGCCGTATGTTCTGGCCGGCGCCGTCAAGTCAGTGGTCGACCAGCAGGCCGATGCGCAGATGGCGGCGCAAATGAAAGCCTACGATTTTCACAAGGTCATCGATAACAGCTATGTATCGAAGCTGGTGAAAGAGGGATTCTTCGAACAGGTTTTCGGGCCGTCGATCAAGGCCGAAGAACAGCGTAAGGCCAAAATGGCGTTCGGGAAATAGCGTTTACTCAAACGCCAGCAGGACGTTGCCCGGCATCCCGCTTTGGCGGGAATAACCGGAGTTCACGTATACCATCCCTTTGACTACCACCGCACCGGGTCCGTCGATTGACCCGCCGTGTCCCGGCACCCCGTTGACAGTCTCGAAATCCCGGGCGGTATCGAAATCCCAAAGGACTTTCCCATCCTCGGCCGCATAGGCGCGCATGTGACCATCGTCGGAGCCGGAAAGCACCACGCCCGGAATCGCCGTGACGGCCGCGGGCTGGGCCGGACTGCAGCCCGGCTTCGGCGATTCGCATGGATGCCCCGGGGCATACCAGACCTTGCTCCCATCGGTAAGCCGGATTGCGGTGAGTCCGCCGCCGATCGCGGGGTCGACATCGTTCGTGCGAAGATCGGCCGGATCGTTCGATTTACGGGCATTCCGGCTCACATCCGAAACCGCGGCATAGACATTCCGGCCATCCGAAGCCATGCCCCAAAGCACACCTCCGTTGGTTGTCCCCTTGCCGACGCGGAGCTGCCAGACAGTCTCACCCCGCTTGTCGGGGTCGAGCGCGTATACCATCCCCGATTTCTGTCCAGCCACGAGCAGACTGCGCCCGCCCGCATTCACCAGCATGGCGGAGGAACCGAAATCGAAGTCCGGACCGCAGCTCTTCGTAGCCAGGCACTCGCCGCTGAAGATATCGTTCTCCGTGAACTGGCGCGACCAGACGATGCGGCCGGTGCCGATCCGCAGCGCCACCACGGAATCGCTCAGCTTCGTCACGGGCTGCGAATAATTGTCGCCGGTCGTGACATAAATCAGACCGCGTTTTGTATCCACCGTGGGCGCCGACCAGATGCCCGCCCCCGAGGGACCAAACTGAGCCCGTCCCGCGGCGTTCTTTCCGATCTGCTTGGGCAGGTCGACCATGTAAGTCTTCCAGACCTGTGTGCCGTCTTTGACTCGCAGCGCTACCAGACTCCCGCGCATGGTGCAGCACTCATAGCTGAGATCCGAAGCGCGGTTTTCTTCCCATCCGGCCACGGGAACGAACACCGTTCCCTGATACGCCACCGGCGCTCCGGTGAGCCGCGCGGCGTCATGCGCCTCCACCTTCTTCTTCCAAAAAAGCTTGCCGGTCACCGCATCGAGCGCGTAGAACCATCCCGATTGGTCGCCGAACAGCAACACGTAGCGGCCGCCGTCGCGCACGGCGAGGATCGACGAACGTACCGGTCCGGTTGCCTGATAAACCCACCGGGTACAGCCGGTCCGCGGATCCAGATCGTGGATCGCGCCGCCCGCGCTGCCCACGAAAAGATTGCCGTCAAGGATGGTAGGCTGGGCGAACGCGGTGATGTCGCCTTCGAATGCATAGGCCCATTTCAGTTTCAGGTTGCGCACCCCGTCGAGAGTTAATCCGGCCGCATCGGCGGGCTGAAAACGCGTATTCGCCGAGTCCGGACTCCAGCCGTTCCATTGCGCGTCCGCCGGGGGATGGGCGGAAATCTTTACGGCGCGATCGCTGCAGAAAGCCGCGGGCGATGGCTCCGGATCACCTCCGGAGGTCCCCAGCCATGTCGCCACGGCTTCGCGCTCGCTCATGTTCATGGTGTAGGCAATGGCGATCATCGCGCCGTAATTCAGCGCCCGCAAAATGCGCGTTGCGGGCATCTTCTGCAAGGTTTCGCGTGTCGGGATGCGTTCGTTTCCGAGTTCGTGGCAGCGGGCGCAGCGCTGTTCGTATACGGTTTCGCCCGATTGGGACGCCGCCGGCAACAGAACCGGCGCGAGTAAGGCAAAGGCGATCAAAGCGGCGGGGGTCTGAAGTCGCATGCTGGACTTCAGACAGTTTACTCCTGTTACTTGAAGAGAGAACGCAGATTGCCGCCGAAAATTCCCCGCGCCGTTTCGCCATCGATGCCCAGAGCGGCCAGCGTGCGGACCTGTTCGTCGAAGACATCGCGAACCCACCCGCGTGGAAAAAACGATGAATCGGTGCCGAAGAGCAGGCGCCGCGGACCCATCACATCGAGCACTCTGCGGAATACGCTTGTCAGATCGGTCACGCCGGGATCGCAACGCATCCACTTGTTCGAGCTCGAAGTATCGAAGTAAACGTTCGGACAAATATCCGCGACCATCAGAGCCTCGCGCAGATAGCCGGCGCCGAAGTGCGGAATCACGAAATGCAGGTGCGGAAACGCGAGCGCAATGCCATGCAGTTCGATGGGATTCGAGAACCGCATATCGAAGGGAGAAGGCAGACCCAGCTTTTGCCGGAATCCCACGCTCAGCATGCCGAAATGCACATAAATCACGGTTCCCGGATAGCCCCCGACAATCGAGAGCAGCGAGTGCACATGGTGATCGTGCAACGAATACTTGTGCATCGCCGGGAACAGGAACATGCCTTTGACGAAGCCGTCTTCGAGCGCGCGCGAGATCCGCATATCCGCGCCCGGCAGCAGCGGGTTCATCATCACCACGGAGTGGAAGCGTTCGGGATATCGCTCGGCCGCAACGGCTACCGATTCCACCTCGCCCGGCGTACTCGCCACCAGCACGGCGCTCTCTACCCCGTTGTGGTTCATTTCGACTATCCAGCGGTCGGCGAGGTATTCCGCGGATTCCGGGATCTCCCACCCCAGAAGCGGCCCCACGCCCGGGACGCCTTTCTGCTGCGCCAGTGCGCGGAAAAACTCGGGTGAAAAGAAGTGAACGTGCGCATCCGCAATTTCGATTTCACCCCAGGGTGTCGCGATCATAGTTGTTCCAACAGTTTCGCAGCACCGGCCATCTGATCGTTCAATGCCCGCAAAACCTGAACCACCTGCGCCGCCTGCTGGCGTGCCTCGTCTGTCTCTCCCGCTTCCATGGCCTCGCGGACTCCAGGCAGTGTTTTCGCGTCGTAGCCGGTGTACTTTCCGGGCGCGTAGATGCGGTGCCGGTACCAGGGACGCCCAGGCAGACCGGGATCGAGCGTGAGACTCCGCTCGGTGCGAAACAGAATTCGGTTCAGCGCCGCAAGCTTGTCCGGCGGAGCCGACGCCAGTTTGGGCGATGCGTGCGTCTGCGCCTCGTTGAGTTCCCTGGCGGTGATTTCAAGCACGGCTAACTGGCGCCGAATGTCGTCCAGAAACGGCTTCTTCGGCTCGTTCGAAAGAATCTGAATTTCATCCACATAGCGCCGGAGCGTCGATACGAAACGCTCGAATTCGAAGGGCAAAATCGGGGCGTCGGCGAGACGCAACACCGCGGTGGTGTGGACCTGCGAAAGGGTCCGACCATAGGCGAAGGTGGTATCCGAAAAACGGCTGAACCAGTCGAAATCGTCGTAGTCGGAGTGATAGATGCCCGAGTCGTTCGCGGCGAAGCGGACGTCGAGAGAGGCTATCCCGAGGTGCTGCAGGAAGGGCGTATAATCCGAACCCGACCCCAGGGCGCCGATATGGAAGTCGCCCTGGCCTGCGAGAGGTTTGCCGCTGACCGGATCGTTCACATCGCGCGCAACCTCATACATGAATTCCTCGAGCGAATGCGATCCGCTTACCGTGAATCGGCCTTTGCCGCTGGAATCCGCGTTGATGTATGCGACCAGCTTCTGGTCGAGTTCGTCGGCATGTTTCTCCATCCATTCGGTTGAACCGATCAATCCGAACTCCTCGCCATCCCAGAATGCGAGCAGGATCGTGCGCTTCGGCTTCCATCCCTTGCGCGTCATCTCCGCCAGCGTGCGAGCCGTTTCCATCAGCGAGGAAGCGCCGGATAACGGGTCGCTCGCGCCATGCACCCACGCATCGTGATGATTGCCGTCGAGCACCCATTGATCCGGGAACTCGCTGCCGGGTATGCGCGCAACGACGTCATAGAGCGGGCGCGTAGCGTTATCCATCGCCACTTTCAAGTGGATGTTCGTCGAACCGGGCCCAAGATGATAAGTGATTGGAATCGCGCCGCGCCAGGATTCGGGCGCCACCGGTCCGGTGAGGTTCGCCAGCAGCGGCTGCGCGTCGCCCCAGGAGATGGGCATGGTGGGGATCTGCGCCATGTTCGCGGCTTCGCTCAGAGGGAGACGCCTGGATCCGGCTTCCGACGCCCATCCCGGCGAGAGCGGATCGCCAGGATAGAGCGTCAGATCGAGCAGACTGCCGCGCTGCACGCCTTCGGCGGGGCGGAATGGACCCCTGGGATATACGTCGCCCTGGAAGTACCCGTCGTCGCGCGGATCGGAATAGATGATGCAGCCGATGGCGCCGTGCTCCTTTGCGATCTTGGGTTTCATGCCGCGAAAGCTGCGGCCATAACGCGCGATTACGACCTTGCCTTTGACATCGATACCGAAACTGGCGAGGACATCGTAATCGGTCTGCAGACCGTAGTTGACGTAGACCAGCGGAGCGGTCACGTTGCCGTCCGCCGAGTACGCGTTGTAGGTCGGGATCATGCCGGGATCGCTTGAGTACTTGTCTCCTGGCACCGGCGGCTCTTCGAGTTTCAATCGCAGCGTCTTTCCGTGCAGGGAGGGAGCGGTCATTTCGACGAGGCGCGTTTTCGGCGTCGGCAGCAGCGCTTCGAACTGTTCGATGTGCGCGTCCAGACCGAATTGGCGAAGCTGAGACAAGATGGATTCGGCGGTTTGTTTCGATTGCGGCGTACCGGCGAGGTGGGGTTGACTGGAGTATCGCCTGATGAATTCACCGATGCGGGAGGCATCCGGGATGGCGCGAGCCTGCTGTTCGGATTTGATCTCCTGCGCCTGAGACGCGGGATCGAAACCCCGTATGGAATCGTCCCCGGCCGGATGAAGCGCAAATGGAGCTGCGAGGGCGAACGCCGCGCAGGCGATGCGAAATTTCATTTCGCTTCAGTCTAACGTGCGTCAACGCTGGGACTGTTCCTGCGCCGGCTTCAGGCTCAGATAAAAATCGAAATTCAACTCTGGAAAAAATCGGTAAAGTTTCAGCTCGCGATCGTATATCGGCGTGCAGACTTCCGGGCTGAAGTTTGGTACGGCAACTCTCACGCTGAAGAGAGTTTCATTGTCGATGCTCACGTCGACCGAACCGGGCCCCGCAATGGACTCAATGTCAGTCTTGATGGCTTTGGCGAGTTCGGCGCCGTAGTGAAATACGGGAGCGGGTGGCGTCGGCCGGAACGGCGGGTTGGAAACGGTTCCCCGAGTTGTCAGAAAGGCGACAAGAGCCAGTTCCAGGATCGACATCAAAACCCTCCTTAGTTAGAAATATAACGTAACTGCTGTGCGTTTGGCCGCTCTCGCGAGTCGGAAAAGCACGCAGGAGGCCAAATATCCGATCTTCACCGCACCGCGAACGGCAGCGAAACGGATTTCGCGGTGATGTGCTCGGTGACATGATCGAAGACGTCCAGATCGAAGGGCTGGCCGATGTGATTGCCGGCGAGATCCTCCAGTCCCGTATCCACGATGAGCCGGTAATTGCCTGCAGTCCACGGCTGCTGCGGGGTAAAGCGCCACTCGGACTCCTGCCGGGCAACGCCGATTGTTCCCGCGACAATGCCGCCCCCGCCCGAAACCTGCAACATGCGCTGCAACAGAGGGTAGTTCATCGGCACGGGGAAATCCACTACCAAAGGGTTTTTCGTGCCCGGCTTCGGCGGGGTTACGCTCCACTGTGCAGTATCCGGCGGAATCCGCCGCGCAGGACCTCCACGAAAACTTTTTCTGTAGCCTTCGATCATAGGGACGCCGCGCGCATCGGGCCAGTCGGCGTCGATCACGAGCGTGTAGCGCTTACCTTCCACCAGCGGGGGCCCTATCGCCTCAGCAATACGCTGAGTCCAGCAATGACAT
>CAWBIS010000213.1:0-5115 GCA_963788485.1 Terriglobia bacterium | reverse complement strand
GGCTTTATCGGCCACCAGTTCCACTGCGCCAATCAGGCCAATACCTCGCACTTCGCCCACCAGCGGGTGATCCGCAAACCGCCGCAGTCCCTGCTGCATGCGCGGGGCGACTGTGTGGACATGAGCGAAAATGTTGTCCGACTCGTAGATCCGGAGCGTCTCGAGAGCCACGGCTGCGCTCACCGGATGGCCGCCATAAGTGAACCCATGGCTGAACACGCCGATCTTTTCGGACTGGCTTACAAGCGCCTGATAGATCGTCTCAGAAACCATCACCGCGCCAATCGGCGCGTAGCCGGACGAAAGCGCCTTGGCGCTGGTTATGATATCGGGTTTCAACCCATAGGTTCTCGATCCCCAGATCTCGCCGGTGCGGCCAAACCCGCAGATGACTTCGTCCGCGATAAGTAGTACGTCATATCTTCTTAGCACGGTCTGCACCTTCTCGAAGTAGGTGGCGGGAGGGAGGATAACGCCGCCGGCGCCCATGATGGGTTCGGCGATCATCGCGGCAACGGTCTCGGCGCCTTCATGCAGTATGCGTTGCTCGAGGGATTCGGCCAGGCGCGTGGCGAAGGCCTCTTCGGATTCGCCAGGCAGCCCGAATCGATAGTAATGCGGGCACTCGACATGAAGAATGTTGGCGATGGGAAGGTCGAAATCGCGATGATTGTTGGCAAGCCCGGTCAGGCTGGCGGCCGCTATCGTCACGCCGTGATAAGCCTTCGTACGGCTCAGGATCTTCTTGCGGCGCTGCAAGCCGATGGCGTTGTTGTAATACCAAACGAGCTTCACGGCGGTGTCATTGGCTTCCGAACCCGAGCCCACGAAGAAGACCTTCGACATGGGGACGGGCGCCATGCTCAAGAGCTTTTCCGCGAGTTCGATGCCAACGTCCGTCGATTTATGCGCGAATGTGTGATAGCACGGCAGCTTCAGCATCTGCCGGTATGCCGCTTCGGCGAGACGGCTCTCTGAGAATCCAAGGCTGGCGCACCAAAGGCCGGCCAGCGCTTCCAGATACTTCCTGCCAGACTCATCGGACACGAAGACGCCGTCTCCTGCACCGATTACGAGCGGGCCTTCGGCTTCGTGAGTCTTCAGGTTCGTATAGGGATGGATGGTCGAAGCTACATCCCGAGCGGCCCAGTTGTTTTCAGACATAAAGTTTCCCGGTCGTTATTAGAACACGGCTAGTAGCGAGAGAAAATCTGCTTCGAATGGATCGGCCGCCCCGACGATCCTGCGGGCGCGGTGTCCTGTTCGCTGGTCAGCGTTCTGCCGTCGGGCGATACGGTCAGTTTCCCGGAACTGCCCGGCCGATTGACGCCTTTCAAAGTGACCATATATTGTGATGGGCCGGCCGCGGTCATACGCACGGTGCCCACCTTGTCCCCGTGCGCATTCTTCACGTCCGCTTCGCCGCCATCGACCTTGACCGAATAAGTCATGCTGACGAAATAAACGTCATTCACGGGAACGGAAAAGGCGAACGCCAGATTGTCCCCATCCTGCGCGACTTTCAGCGTGAGAGGCTCGGCATTCGTCGTCGCACCATTGACTTCCTGGCTGTCGAGCCGCCAGGTTCCGATGATCGGATTGGGGGCGGCCAGGACGCCGGTCGCCAGCAGGATTGCAGCAGAAAACAGCAGAAGTATTCGTTTCACCTAGTTTATTATCCGTCGCCGTCGAGGCCTGCGCGCGCAGGCCTGGAGAGACACAAGACAGAGCGAATCAAAAAGTCACGCGGCCGGTCAATTGCAGCTGCCGCGGACCCGCTCCCTCCGCACTCTGCATTGCCGTAATCTGCCCGAAACCAGCGACGCCGGAGGTCAGAACGCTGGGCGGCGCGTAGTTGGGGTGGTTAAACGCGTTGGACACCTGCATCCCCATCTCGGCCCGCAGATTTTCTTTGATCGTGAAGCGTTTGATGAGCGAAAACGACACGGCCTGTGTACCGGGCCCGACGATGGAACCCGAGGTCTCGTCGCCGAACCGCCCAATAGCGTTGCCTGGGTCGACGAACGCGGCCGGATTGATCCACTGGTTGATCGACTGGTTCGCATAGGGGCTCACACCGGCCACGGTGTCGGCACGGCCGCCGTTGGCGTTAAATATATTAAAGCCTGTACCCGAGGGATCGTCGAGCGTTGAGACCGACATGAACGGTCCACTCTGGAAGACCATCAGACCGCTCAACTGCCAGCCGCCGACCGCGGCATCCATCAACCGTCCGCCGCTCAGATAAGACTGTCCCTTCCCGAAAGGAAGATTATAGAGAAAAGTAAAGAGAACCCGGTTACGCCGGCTGAAAGGCACGTTTCCATAATCCAGGCCCGGATGGTAAGGATCGCTCAGAGTGTTGCCAAACTCGGTCGCGTAACCAGCGGCGCTGGCGATGGGCGCCCCGTTGACGTTGGCCAGATTTCGCGTGTATGTGTAACTCAGTTCCAGCAGGAGGTTGGCGCTGCGCTTTCGCAGCGAAATGGTGCCGTCGCCATAGTTCTGGAAGCCAAGGTCGGTGGTCTGGGCGATGTACGCCATGACCGGAAACGGAATGGCGGCCTGCGTGGCAGCGCTGCCGAATCCGAGGTTGTTGACCGGCACCTGGTCGGCGTTGATCAGCGTCGGCAGGTTGTAGGCGTGGTTGCCATCGTAGGAGGCACGCAGGTCGAAGCCTTTGCCCAGTTCCCGCTCGAGAGTCAGGTTCCATTCCTCGACGATCGGGTCTTTCAAATTGATATTGGCGGCCAGATCGAAGAACTGGCTTCCCGGCTGGGCGATGTTCGACGGCCAGGCATAAGGCAGCGAGTACTGGGGGACGTTGTTGGTGATCGAGTTGGTGAAGTAACCGACATCGCTCGATCCGACCGACCAGCCGTCAATGGCTGTGGCGCTCAGGAGGGATTCGATGAATCGCCCGTAGCCGCCGCGCAGGACGGTCTTGTTGTTATTGAACACGCGCCAGGCGAAACCGATGCGCGGGGCGAAGTCCAGCAGCGACGCATGGCGGAGGCTGTTGCTGAGACCTGCCTGGGAAGCCGGAATCAGCGGCGTCGGAGCGATGGATTGAACAAATCCGGGGTTAATATTCGCGAGCCCACCGGTTTGATAAATGACGGCCCCCGTGTTCTGGCCATTCACAACATTCTGGTAGTAGGGGTCGAAATTCACCATGTTGTCGTTTTTGTCCTGAAAACCGGGATGGTACTCCCAGCGCAGGCCAAGATTCAGCGTCAGGGATTGCGAAACCTTGAAATCGTCCTGGGCGTAGGTGGCATAGGCGTTCGAGTAAGCGTCGGTGTCCGGATTAATCACCGTTGAGATCGTGCTCAGGTCGGGATAACCGAGCAGGAAGGAAGCAATGGGAGTCGCCGCGCCGCTGCCGAGCAGTGAACTCATGACTGAGCCATTGAACGTGTAAGCGCCCAGCCGGTAATTATTGAACACCTGAGTATTGAGGCTGCTGAGGTACCTCCAGTCAAATCCAAACTTGAGAGTATGTTTGCCTCTGGTCCAGGTGAGATTGTCAGTAGCCTGATATGTGCCTTCATGCGGGTTCAGATCGTTCTGCTGGCCCGCAATCCCCATAAAGCCGGCTATGGTTACGGACGGAAGATTATCTCCCGCGGGGATCGCTTCCGGCAGTGCTCCGGGCCCGACTGTAAGACCGAGCGTATTGGCGGCCTCCTGGGCGGTCACGCCGAATGTCACATTACGATGTACCACGCTGAAACCGCCGCGCAGCTCGTTGATCAGGTTCGAAGAGATGATCCAGTTATAAGACGTAGCGAAGGAGTTGTAAATCTGCGGTGTGGAAACTCCGCCGAGAAGCGGAGTGCTCGGATTGGGAGGGAAGGAAGCATCTTCCTGCGGTAAAGTAATGCGGCGATTCTTGTAAGTCCACCGGACGAAAATCGCGTGCCTGGAGCCCAGGTTCTGGTCCAGGCGCACGTCGCCCTGCGCACTGTTGATCGGAATGGGATATTCAGCCAGATAATTGTTGGCGACAGCGCCCGGCGGGCCGTAGTTGGGAAGCGGATAGATGAAGTTCAACAACTTCTGCACATAGGGGTTCAACATGCTTTGCGGGATCTGATTATTCGGGTAACCCGTGAGCAGGTTGGCGGACCCGCCGAGGCTCGGCGAGAGATAAGCTGAAAGATCTCCATTTCGCATCGCCTCGGTGGGGACGCTGAGGACAGCGGTCTCGGACTTGGGCAGACGCAGCGCTTCGAAATTGGCGAAAAAGAAAGTCTTGTCCCGCCCGTTGTAGAGTTTTGGGAAGATCACCGGCCCGCCCAGATAAACGCCGAAGTTGTTCATCTTGTCCTGGGCGACGATATGGCTGAAGGTATCCGCGGCATTGAAATCGGTGTTCTGAACATTCTCGAAAGCTCCGCCGTGAAACTGGTTTGCGCCGGACTTGGAAATAGTCGTGATATCGGCGACGCCGCCGAACTCGGCAGGGTTGATGACCTCGCTGATCCGGATCTCCTGTATCGAATTGAACGACGGGAACAGCTCTGCCAGCGCGCCCAGGGTTCCGGGACCCACGGAACTGATGCCGTCGATACTTACCGAAAGCTGCGAGGGGCCCGCGCCGGCGACGCTGATCTGGCCCCCATTGGGGCCGTTATCGATCTGCACGCCCGGCTGCGTCGTCAAAGTCGCGAAGGCGCTGGTGGAACCGGAGGAACGTGTGCCGATGGCGACAGGCAGATCGTTCAATTCGAGGCTTCCCTTGGTTTCGGCAACGTTGGACGCATCGGTCTGAACCAGCGATTCGGCCTCCACCGTGACCGAGGAAGCCGCAGTCGCCACTTTCAGGTTCCCGTCAACGCGCTTCTGGTCGCGCGCGTCCAGTGAAAATTCCTGATACTCCAGTTTCTGGAAACCTGGCGCCTCTATCGCAAGTGTGTACTTGCCGGGCTCGGTGTTCACGAATTCATAGGAACCATCCGCGCCGGTGACCGTTGAGCGCACAGTGCTGGTTCCGGTATTCGTCAGATCCACTTTGGCCGTCGGAACCACGCGTCCGGAAGGATCCTTGACGGTGCCGAGGACCGTGGCGAAAGTGGATTGCGCGTAACCTGCGGGGCATACGGCAAGAAT
>CAWBIS010000212.1:0-32759 GCA_963788485.1 Terriglobia bacterium | reverse complement strand
GTGCTGCCACGGTCGAAAATACAGCAGAAAGAAGACGGATTACTTCCGGCCGCGCTGTTTCGATCGGTTTATGTCAGCAATTCGCAGGGCTACGTGAAGCTTGTTCGCTGACCGGGAATGGCGCCGGTTACTTCGGCCACACGACGCCCTGATCTTCCCTGGTCACCGGGGCCAGGCCTTTATAAACGAACTTCTGCACGCGCTGGCCGCGATAGGTCTCGGTCGTATATATGTTGCCCTTCGAATCCGTGGCGATACTGTGGACGCCATAGAACTCGCCTGGCTGCCGTCCGCCTTCGCCGAAGCTGGTGAGTACATTCAGCGAATCGCGATCGATTATATGTACCCGGTCGTTCTCGCCATCGGCAAGATAGATGTATTTCTGCCGGGCATCCTTTGAAAAAGCGATGTCCCACACGGAACCGGAACCCAGCGTCTGCTTGTTGATGAATTTCTCCCTGATGAATGTCCCATCGGGTTTAAACACCTGGATGCGGTCGTTCACGCGATCGCAGACATAGAGCAGGTTGTCGTGCGTGAGTTCCGCGCAATGTACCGGATTGCGGAACTGCTGTGGCGGCGGATCGTTCGGGTTATAGCGCCCGTAATCCTTATCGTCCGGCACATGTCCGTAAGCGCCCCAATGACGTTTGTACCTTCCTGTCTCGGCATCGAAAACGATCACGCGATGATTGGCATAACCATCGGCGACATACAGCTCATTCGTTTTCGGATCGACGAACATTTTCGCCGGCTTCCTGAGATTCTCCACATCGTTGCTGCCTTTACTCTGATGCGGCTTGCCGATCTGCATCAGGAATTTCCCGTCCTGGGTGAACTTCAGAACCATGTTGTCGTTGAAGCTCTGGAATCCGGCGCGGCCTCCTGCTTCCTCATCGGCGCCATTGATAGCGCCGCGGCCGCTCTGCGGGCCGCTGCCATTGCCGCCTATCCAGACGTTCCCCTTGTAATCGACGGTGATCCCATGGTTCGAATCCGGCCAGTCGTAACCCTGGCCAGGACCGCCCCAATGCCCGATCAGATCTCCCGCCTGATCGAATTCGAGCACCGGGGGGGCGGGTGCGCAACACTGCGCGGTCGGAGGATTCGTGGTTGCGTGCTGCTCGCCGGCTTCGAGCGAGCCCGCGCGGTGAATGATCCAGACGTGATCCTGCGAGTCGACAGACACGCCGATCGTCTGACCGAGGATCCAGTGGTTCGGCAGCGGCTTCGGCCAGAGCGGATCGACCTCGAACCGCGGCGCCTGCACTCCGGCGGCCTCGACCGTGATCCTCCGCTCAAGCAGGCGGGAGCCAACGCCAAGCGCCCCGAGGACCCCCACAAACGCGGCGGCACGCCAGTACTGTTGCTTCATGCTGTGACACTATACACGATCCATCCCGCAGTTTCATCCGCTGTGGCAGCAAAGTAGTAATGTCCCCTTTGAGCAAAGTAGAAATGTCACCTTGACAGCCCCAGGCTTTGGGGATGCAGGAAGGACAGCTACTGATGACCCAGGCCGAAAGAGACCGGCTGGTAACGCTGAAAAAGGCGAGAAAGAAGTTGATTACGCAGAGTGCGGCGGCCGAGGAGTTGGGCTTGAGCATTCGGCAGGTGAAGCGGATGCTGCAGGCACTGAAGCAGCACGGGGACAAAGCGGTGATTCACGGGCTGCGCGGCCAGCCATCAAACCGGAAGATCGAAGAGAAGATCGAGCGGCAGGCGGTGAAGATCCTGTCGTTGCCGGTTTATGAGGGATTCGGGCCGACGCTGGCGACGGAGTACCTGACCCGGAAGCACGGCATCGAGGTCAGCAGGGAAACCGTGCGGCAGTGGATGATGCGCGGCCGGCTGTGGCGCGGGAAGAAGGAGAAAGTCAGACAGGTTCACCTGTGGCGCCCGCGGCGGAGCCGGTGCGGGGAACTGGTGCAGTGGGACACCAGCGAGCACGACTGGCTGGAAGGCCGGGGCGAGAAGCTGTATCTGATCGCCATGATCGACGATGCCAGCAGCCGGTTGTTCGCGCGCTTCGTGCGACACGACTCGACGGAGGAAAACATGCGTCTGCTCTGGAATTACCTGGAAAAGTTCGGGCGTCCGCTGGGCTTCTATACCGACAAAGCGAGCCTGTTCCGCAATAACGGCAGGCGGCGGCGGGACGAGCCGGGAGTGGACAAGGACCCGGTCGAGATGCCGCCGACACAGATCGGCAGGGCGTTGGCCGAGCTGGGGATCACGTGGATCGCGGCGCACTCTCCGCAGGCCAAAGGGCGCGTGGAAAGAAATTTCTCGACCGCGCAGGACCGCCTGGTAAAGGGTATGCGTGTGGCAGGAGTGAAGACGATCGAGGCAGCCAACCGGTATCTGGAAGAGGACTATCTGGTGTGGTGGGAGCGGGAACTGACCGTGGAACCGGCCAACGCGGACGATGCCCATCGTCCGCTGGAGAAGAGCCACAGTCTGGCGGCTTCGCTGAGCTATGTGGAAACGCGGCAGGTGCGCAACGACTATACCTTCCGCTGGGCTGGGAGTCTGTATCAGATCGAGCGCGGTTCGGTAGTCAGCGGCATGCGCGCAGCGGCTGTGCGCGTTGAGCAGCGGCTGGATGGTTCGCTGGCGGCGCGCTATGGCGAACGCTATGTCGGGATCACGCTCTGTCAGGCCCCGGCCAAAGCCGGGCCTCCGGCCAGAACGGTTCAGGCGCGTACCGCCCGCGCTGAGAAGCCGGGCGCCGCATGGGGAAAGAACTTCGATCTCCACAAAGCGCCGAAAATCTGGCAGGCAGCCAAAGCCGCGGGCCACAGGTCGGGAACGTCGGCATGACCGTGATCGAGGACGAGTGGCGCCAAGGCCGAATGCGCCCTCTACAGGGAAACGCTCCGCCCGACCGGCCGGTAAGCCGGGGTATTCGCTCGTTCAGGAGCGTTTGCGACCCTGCCTTATCCGCCACTTTTCCGCTGCAAAGAACCATACCGGAGCGCCCCGATATGCGTTTTTTAAGGCATGTCGGAATCTATCGGTCCGATGAGGTTTCGAAAACCACCCCGGAACTGGAACCTGCCGCCTCCCGCCAGCAGATCCCAATCCCGGGCAGAAGAACGCGCCGGGAGGATCACGCTCTTCTCATCGTCCGCGATGAGTTCCGGCCGGCTATTCCTCAAAGGGTTGGTCGCCACCAGAGCCCCTCTCCGCTTCACCGGCACACGCAGACTAACACGCATTTTTCAGAGCCGCGCTCGAAAGGGGACGTTTCTACTTTGCCAGGAGGGGGACATTTCTACTTTGCCTTGACACGCAGTTTCATCCGCTTTACTCGGCGATTGGCCGGTTATACAATCGCCAGAGCTGGTATTCAAAATGTGCTGTAATGCGGCTGTGATTCGCGCAATTGTATTGGCAACGATAGTGGGGGGACTGGCGTCGCAAGGCGTTCAGGCCCAGACGAAAGACATTCCGCGCATGCCGGACGGCAAGCCGAACCTGAATGGAATCTGGGATCATCCGTACGTTCCCGACGTTACCAAAGACGGCCCCAATCAGAAAGGCGCGGGCGAGCTTCCGTTCACCGCCTGGGGCGCGGATAACTTCAAGAACTACGACCCGGCGAAGTTCGACTACACAGGCCATTGCCTGCCCTTCGGCCTGATGCGGTCGCAGAACGTCGGCGGTTACCCGATTCAGATCATGCAGTATGGCGACTACATGGCTTATCTGTTCGAGCAAAGCACCTGGTTCCATGTGATAGCGATGAAACGCGATCATCCTAAGAATCTGGAACCGACCTGGTTCGGAGATTCGGTCGGCCGATGGGATGGCGACACGCTCGTCGTCGACACGATCGGATTCAACGGCAAAACGCGGCTGGATACGATCGGTCACCCGCATTCGGATCAGATGCATGTAGTCGAACGCATCAGCTTCATGGATCGCGACCACCTGAATTACGAAGTGACGGTCGAGGATCCGAAAACATTCACCAGGCCGTGGAAAAATACCCGGACATACTGGCGCATGAAGCCCGGCCAGGAGTTGATCGAATACTCCTGCGAGGAAAACAACCGGGATCTTACTGAAGGGCATCTGAAATAACAAGGGCTCAGAGCAAGCCACTCGATTTGATCGAATTTTGACCCTTGACGACGGCATTGCCGCCGGTATGTAACCAGGATAGAATCCGAGTGACCAAGGGGGCGGATGAGGGGATCGAGATTCGGCATTCTCAGTCTGGCGCTCGGCGTAATGGCCGGCCCCGTGATCGCCGCGACGGGACCTTCCCCCAGGGAGCTCCTCGATAAATACTGCGTCGGCTGCCACAATGAGCGCCTTAAAACGGGCGGACTTGTTCTCGAGAATATCGATGTTGCCAAAGTAGCCGACCATGCTGATATCTGGGAAAAGGTCGCGGAGAAGATTCGCGGCGGGATGATGCCGCCACCGGGTCTGCCGCGCCCGGACAAAACCACTCTCGATAGCCTGGCCACATGGGCCGAAAACGAACTTGATCGCGCTTATTCGACGCGTTCCAATCCCGGCCGCGTGGGTCTGCATCGCCTCAACCGCGCCGAGTACGGGAATGCCGTCCGCGACCTGCTGTCGCTCGAAGTCGACCCCACCGACCTGCTTCCGGCCGACGACTCAAGCGCCGGCTTCGACAACATCGCCGAGGCACTCACGGTTTCTCCCGTCCTGCTCGAACGCTATCTTTCCGCGGCCTGGAAGATCAGCGCGGCGGCCGTGGGCGACCTCAAAATCACTCCCACGACGCAAACCTTCCGTGTGCGTTCCGACGCTTCGCAGGATCAGCACATCGAAGGACTGCCGGTGGGCACGCGCGGCGGCATTCTGGTGAAGTACAATTTCCCGCTCGACGCCGAGTATCGCTTTAAGGTGAGATTCTGGGCCAACACAGTCAATACGGTTCGCGGACTTGAATTTCCCACACGGGTCGAAATCACGCTCGATGGCGCGCGTGTCAAACTCGTCACTATCGGGGGCCAGGAGGATGCCGATCTGGGCAACACGAACCCAACCGCCTCCGCCGAGCAGATATCGAAACGCGTCGAGCTTCAGATTCCCGTCAAGGCCGGTCCGCACACCGTCACGGTGGACTTCCTGCAAAAAACGACCGGGCCGAACGTGGACATTCTGCAGCCTTTCGGCCGCGAAAAACTCGACCCCGTGAACACCGCGGGAATCCCGGAAGTGGACTGGGTTTCCATTACCGGCCCGATCAATCCGACGGGTCCGGGCGACACTCCCAGCCGCCGGCATATCTTCGATTGCCGGCCCGAGGCGAAAAGCGAAGAGATCTCCTGCGCTCGCAGGATTCTCACCACGCTGGCGCGCAGAGCCTATCGCGGACCGGTCACCGACTCGGAGACAGAGCGCCTGCTCACTTATTACCAGCGTGGCCGCAACAATGGCGGCGCGTTCGATACCGGGATAGAGACGGCCCTGGCGTTCCTTCTGGTCAACCCGCGGTTTCTTTTTCGCGCGGAGACCGATCCAGCCGGCGCAACTCCGGGCACGCCCTATCGGATCAGCGACTACGAACTGGCTTCGCGCCTGTCGTTCTTCCTCTGGAGCAGCATCCCGGACGATGAACTCCTCACTCTCGCCGGCCAGGGCAAACTGAAAGACCCCCGGGTTCTCGAAGCACAGGTCCGGCGGATGCTGACCGACAAACGCGCCGATGCTCTGACCAGCAACTTCCTGGGCCAGTGGCTCTATCTGCGCAATCTCAAAGGCACGGCCCCGGACCAGCAGATCTTCCCCGATTTCGACGACAATCTTCGCCAGGCCTTCCAGAAAGAGACCGAGCTTTTCGTGGGCAGTATCATGCGCGAAGACCACAGCGTGGTCGATCTCATCAACGCCGATTACACCTTCGTCAACGAAAGGCTCGCGCGGCACTATGGCATTCCGGGCGTCTATGGGGATCAGTTCCGTAAAGTAACCATTCCCAATCCCGCGCGCCGCGGCCTTCTCGGCCAGGGCAGCGTCCTGACCGTGTCGTCTTATACCAATCGAACTTCGCCGGTTTTGCGCGGCAAATGGGTGCTGACGAACATCATGGGCACGCCGCCTCCACCGCCTCCGCCAAACGTCCCGCCGCTCAAGGAAATTGCTTCGGGGACCATGCGGCAGAGGATGGAAGAGCATCGCGCCAACGCAGCCTGCGCCGCCTGCCACAAGGTGATGGATCCCATCGGCTTCTCGCTTGAGAACTTCAATGCCATCGGGCAATGGCGGACGGTCGACCAGGGCGATAAGATCGACGCTTCCGGCGTCCTCGCCGACGGCACCACGATCAATGGTCCTTCCGCACTCCTCGATTTCCTCGCGGCGCGGCCCGATCAATTCGTCCGCACCATGACGCGAATGCTGATGACCTACGCGCTGGGCCGGGGAACCGAGTATTACGACGAACCGGTGATCCGCGCGATCGAGCGCGACGCAGCCAAACAGGATTTCCGTTTTTCCGCGCTGATAATGGGCATCGTCAACAGCGCGCCGTTTCAGATGCAGGTAACCCGTCAGATCGAGAGCGCGAAGCCTGCAGCTTCCGCCGCCGTAGCTGCGGTGGCTACCCCCGGTGCATCCGGCAGATAAATCGTGTATACGTTTAGGAAGGTCGACCCATGTTTCTGACCAAAAAGCATTTGCCCCGGCGCACGTTTCTGCGCGGCGTGGGCGCCGCGATCGCGCTTCCGCTGCTGGATTCCATGATTCCGGCCGGTACCGCTCTCGCCGCGACGGCTGCGGCGGCGACGCTGCGCTGCGGCTTTATTTATATCCCCATGGGCGCGCAGATGCCGCAATGGACGCCGATCGGCGATAAACCCGGCTTCAGGTATTCCCGCATTCTGAAGCCGATCGAAGGGTTCCGCGATCGCGTCACCGTTGTTTCCGGCACTTCGCTGATTGCCGAAAACGGCCACACGCTCAGCAACGCCATGTGGCTGAACGGCACCAAGCCCGCGCATGGGACGGAGATCCTCAGCGGCACCACGATCGACCAGATTATCGCCGGCAAGATCGGCCAGGAAACGTCGTTTCCATCGCTCGAAATGGCGACGGAGGACCATGCCTCGGAACTCGGCAGTTGCGGCGGCGACTACGCCTGCTCGTACATGAATACGATTTCGTGGCGCACGCCGACGACGCCGAATCCGATGGAACTGAACCCGCGCGTCCTGTTCGAGCGCATGTTTGGCGGCGACGGCGCGACGGCCGAACAGCGCGTGGCCCGTTTGCGCGACGATCTCAGCATTCTCGACGGCGTTACGCAGACGGTAAACGATCTCGCGAAGAATCTCGACGCAAAGGATAAATCCCGCCTGAGCGACTACATGGAAAACGTGCGCGAAATCGAGCGCCGCATCGCGCGAGTGGAGAAGCAGAACAACGAGTCCAGCGAGTTGGGCGCGCCCGGCGCACCCGTTGGCATCCCCGATTCATTCGAAGAGCACGCCACGCTGTTGTACGATTTGTGGGCCGTAGCTTTCCAGGCCGACATTACGCGCGTCGTCACGTTCATGCTGGCGCGCGAATTAAGCACGCGCACGTACCCGCAGATCGGCGTTCCCGACGGTCACCATCCGGTGTCGCACCATCAGAACGATCCCGCGAAGAAGGAGCAGCAGGCGAAGATCAACGTCTATCACATGGAGATGTTCGCCCGGTTCCTGACCAAGCTGAACAGCATGCCCGCGGGCGACGGCAACATGCTCGATCATTCCATGATTCTTTACGGCAGCGGCATGAGCAACAGCAATGTTCATGCGCATGACAACCTGCCGATTCTGATCGCGGGCGGGGCGGCCGGGAAGCTCAAGGGCGACCGGCATATCAAGGTGCCGAACGATACCAGGATGTCGAATCTTCTGGTGGGCATGCTGGATGTCGCCGGGGTCCGTACCGATCATCTGGGCGACAGTTCGGGCCGAATCGCTTTGTAAGGGCAGGTTGGCAGCCTGCGGCCGGTTGGTAATCGGCCTGGTGCTTCCGGAGGAAACGTTCATGCGTACCGTCTTATTCACATTCGCGGCACTGACTGTAAGCGCAATCGCGGCGCCAAATGCGGACCAACGCTTAGTGGACGCAGCAAAAAACAGAGACGAAGCCGGCTTGCGCTCCCTCATCAAACAGAAACTCGACGTGAATGTGCCGGACGTGACCGGCATGACGCCGCTGCTCTGGGCCGCACACAACGACGATCTTGACTCGGTCAAACTTCTCCTGGCCGCCGGCGCCGATCCGAAAGCGGCCAACCGGTACGAGGTTACCGCGCTCTCCGAGGCCACGCAATGTGGCGATGGCGCGATGATCGAGGCGCTGGTCAAAGCCGGTGCCAACGTTAATGCGGCGTCCGGCGAAGGCGAAACGCCGCTCATGAGCGCTTCGCGCACAGGAAGCGTCGAAGGAGTCAAAGCGCTGCTGGCCGCGGGAGCCAGCGTCAACGCAACCGACAAATACCGCGGCGAGACCGCGCTCATGTGGGCAGTCTCCGAAAACCACGCCGAGGTCGCGAAGCTTCTGGTGGCGGCCGGAGCGGACGTCAACACCCGGTCCACGCTGTTCGATTTCAATTTCCGTAAAGTGGCCGCCGGCGGCACGCAGGCCGTCTATTCGCGTGGTGGTTTGACGCCGCTGTTGTTCGCGGCACGCCAGGGAGCGATCGAGAGCGCCCAGGTTCTGCTGGATGCCGGCGCTGATATCAATGCGCCGGAACCGGACTACGGTTTCACGCCGCTGCTCGAAGCGATCTTCAACGATCATTACGATCTCGCAGCCGTGCTCGTCGATCACAAAGCCAGCCTCAAAGAAGGCGCGCTGTACCTCACGGTGGAGATGCGCAATCTCGACTATCAGGGCAACCGTCCGCGCAAGGCGGTAACGGACAAACTCAACGAACTCGCGTTTATCAATTACCTCCTGTCTCACGGCGCGGATCCGAACGGGCCCATGATCGTCAAGATCCCGCCTCGCGCCGCGCAGAACGCCGCGGTCATTCCACACGGCTATACGCCTTTCATGCGGGCCGCGCGCTCGGCCGACTTCGAGACCATGAAGCTGCTGATCGCCCACGGAGCCGATCCCAACAAGGCCGCGGACGACCACAACACCCCATTGATCGTCGCCGGCGCGGGCATGGGCGCGCGCTTTCAGGGCGGCGAGGATAAACCCGAAACCGACTTCGTCGAATGCATGAAACTGCTCGTCCAAAGCGGAGCCGACGTCAACGCCGTCAACGATCGCGGCGACACCGCGATGCATGGAGCCGCGGCGCGCGGCGCGGACCAGATCGTACAGTTCCTGGCGGACCATGGAGCGAAGCTCGACATTAAAAACAAACAGGACCGGACGCCGCTCGATGTAGCCATGGGCGTGGGCGGAGTCGCCAATACCGGCGGTATCGCGCACGCGTCGACGGTGGCGCTGATTCAACGCCTCAGCGCCAGCAGTCAGCAGGCGCGATCCTCGAATTAAAATGTCATCTTGTCTTTGGCTGCTTCGATCTTCAGCCCGTCGACACCATAGATGACCAGCATGTCGCCCCATTCCCTGAAGTCGCCGTGCTTGTCGCGGAAAGCGACGAGGGCTTTTGCTTCCTCAGGCGTAAGTCCGATCACTTTCACAAGCTCGTCAGCCCCGGCCTTATTCATATTGAGCCTGCTGGTATCTTCCTCTTTGCCGAAGTTCTTGGCCATGTAAGCTGCGATGGCGTCGAACTGCTCCGGAGTGCCGGGAACGCCCTTGGTCGCCATGCGGGCCACGGTCTTCTTCCAATCCGCCTCGGTTCGTTTTTGATTGAGAAGCTGCGCCGGCGGATGGCATTGGAGGCAGATCCTGTTGACATACTCTTTCGCCGGAGCCTCGGGAAAGTCCTTTTGGGCCAGTGCGGGCGAAGCCAACAACAGAACCGGGAGAATCGCGGTCAGGGCAGGCTTGAGCATAGGAATCGGAGACCTCCACAATCAAATATACTTGACATCGCACACCTCGTGGCATACATATAACCCATGAAACGATTCATTCGCCTTGCCGCGCCGCTGGCTTTTCTGATTGCGTCCGCTCCCGCCTTTGCTCAGACCCCGGTTACCGGCGTCGAGGATCCTGCAGCCCTGGTGAAAAGCAAGGACAAAAAACTGGAAGCGAACAAAGAACTTATTCTCGATCTTTTTCGCGAAGTCCTGGAGGCGCATCATACCGAGTTGATCGGCAAGTATCTTGCGCCGGATTTCATCCAACACAATCCTTCAGCAGCCAATGGGTCCGAGGCACTGGCGGCTTACTTCAATCAGCGTTTCCCGAATCCGTCTCCCATCGAAGCGAAAGTGAAGCGCAAGATTGTTTCCATCGTCGCGGAAGGGGACATGGTGGTGGTGATCTATCCACAGGAGTTTCCCGATCCAAAAGATCCCACAAAGAAGTACACGACTTCCGGATTCGATGCTTACCGCATCAAAGACGGCAAGGTCGTGGAGCATTGGGATAACGCCCGTAAGTGAGAGCCATCTTCGCACTACGGCAGAGCGAATACCACTACCGACTCCATGCCCCGCCTGTCCGGATCAGTCACTCCGGCGCCGCCATTGGCCGCGGTTACGGCCACATACTGCTTGCCGTCCTTACCCTGAAAAGTCATCGGTACGGCAATTGCGCTATATTCGAGCTTCGTCTCCCAGAGTTGCTTTCCCGTCTTTGAATCGAATGCGCGAAAACGTTTGTCGTTCGTGGCGCCGATGAAAACCAGCCCGCCGGCGGTCACGATAGGTCCACCGAAGCCGATGCGTCCGGTATTCTTCTTTCCTTCCGGCAACTCATCTGTGACACCGAGCCGGATCTGCCAGGCGAATTCGCCGGTCGCGGCGTTGACGGCCGTTAACCGGCCCCATGGCGGCCTCTGGCAAGGCCAGCTTTGCGCTCCCAGCGTCAGTCCGTTGGCGTCCTTCTTAACCGCCCAGAACTTGGAGTTGAACGGATTGCCCAGGATGCTGGCCTGCTGGTACGGCACCTTCGAAGTTTCGGGTTCCTTCTGAATCCATCCGATACTGGCGTATTCATTGGTGAAAACGTATACGAAACCCAGTTTCGGATCGGAAGCGGTACCACCCCAGTTGGCGCCTCCGATGGGGCCCGGAAAGATTACATTTGAAACCGGCGGAGCGCCCGGAGCGCGATAAGCGTAAGGCGTGAACGGTCCTTCGTTATGCGCACCACCGCTCTTTTCCACCAGATCGCGGCATGCGGCGGCATGCTCGGGAGTCGTATCTTCAGCGGTAACCAGGTCATCCATATTGAAGCTCATGCGGCCGAAAGGAGGCGGCTTCACTGGAATGGGCTGGGTTTTCGAAAGTTCCTCGCCCGGCACCTGGCTCTGAGGTACAGGCGTCTCTTTTACTCCGAACACCGGCTCACCGGTTACCCGGTTGAGGATATACATATATCCGACCTTCCCGGTCTGGGCCAGAATCGGAGTCTTCTTGCCATTAATGGTTACGTCGATCAGTCCTGGCGCAGGGGGAAGATCGAAATCCCAGACGTCGTGATGCACCGCCTGGAAATACCATTTCATCTTTCCGGTATTCGCGTCCAGCGCAACGACGGAGTTGGCAAACAAGTCGTTGCCCTTGCGGTCGCCTCCATAAAAGTCGCTGGCCGCACTTCCGAAGGTCGTATAGAGGATGTCGCGCTGCGTATCCACAGTCATCTGGAAGCCCCAGTTGTTCACTCCGGTGCGATCTTTCCAGCTGTCGTTCGCCCAGGTTTCATTGCCGGTCTCTCCTGCGCGGGGAACCGAGTGAAACTCCCAGAGTTTCGCGCCCGTGCGGGCGTCGTAGGCGCGAGTGTCGCCAGGCAGATTGGGAGCGTTGATCTCGGGAACGTTGGCGCCCACAAACAGCAGGTTCTTGTAAACCGTAGGAGGCGCGGTGTAAGGAACCACAAGATCCACCTGGCCCTCTTTGCCGAAACCGGGATCGACCTTGCCGGTTTTTGCGTTGAGACCCACCATCATATGCCCGGTGGTGAAGATGATGCGCGGCGGATTATCCTTATCGCCAGGCCAGTAGGTCACTCCACGATTGCCCGGCGACCCCTGCGGCAACTGGTAGCGCCAGATTTCCTTGCCCGTTTCCGCCTGTAATGCGATCACCCGCCCGGCAGCCGGCAGATACATCACGCCGTCAACTACGATCGGCGTGACTTCGGAGCCGCTGGCTCGGGGTGCGCCCCGGCCGGTTGCATCGGACTTCAGCGCGTACGACCACGCCAGCTTCAACTTCGCCACGTTCCTGGTATTGATCTGGGTGAGCGGGGAATAACGTGTGCCTGCCGGATCGCGATTGTACATGGGCCAGTCGGCCGCGCTTTGGCCAGACAACAACGGCGCGGCCAGGGAAAAGATCACAAGAGGGAAAAAGGTTTTCATGATGAAAAATTCCTCTCCATCATATAAAAACCGGCTCTCTTCCGCGAAGAAGAGAGCCGGGCCCGGGAAGTGCGATGTTCGGCGCTTAGAAAAGGTACTTCAAGGCAAACTGAATCAGGCGCGGGTTCACCGTGGTTGTGGTGATCTGTCCAAAGGTTGTCGGAGTGGAAACGGCCGTTCCGGGATTTCCGAACTGGGGGTGATTGAACGCATTAAAGAACTCCGTCCGGAAGATAAGCGTCTGACGTTCCCTTATCCGGGTTGTTTTGATGATGGAGATGTCCCAGTTAAACTGGCCGGGTCCCAGGATAACGCCTACACCCGAGTCGCCGTACAAAGTGGGAGTTCCGCCGTAGGCTGCGCCGGAAACGGAATTCGGCGCGACGGGAGGCGCGCAAAACGCGCTCGCATTCAAGTAATTGCTCAGGCGTTGCGTGACGCTGCCGGAAGTCGCGATCTGGTTATAAGTCATTCCCGGGCACATCTGGGCGCGTGCGGTGTCGTACGTACCCAGGTCGTAAACCGTCCCGCCGGTCTGATCGGATATGGTCAGCGGACTGCCATCCTGCAAGGTCGTCACGCCTGAGACGTTCCACCCGTTGGTGACAAAGCCCAGCCCCCCGGAGTGATTGAACGGAAGATCGTAACTGTAATTGACGACAAAGCGCTGCGGGCGGCTGAAGTTCACCGGACCATATTGCTGGGCCATATTGGTGGTGACGTTGCTGTTGGCGCCGCTGCCCGAAGCAATTCCTGGAATGTTGCTGAGGTCCTTGCTCCAGGTGTAAGACGCCTGCATTTGCAGACCATGCGAAAATTGCTTGCGCACCGTGACCTGCAGGCTGTTGTAGTTGGACATTCCGTCAAAGGCCGTTTCATCGTACCCGGCCGGCAGGTAACCGAGTATCGGTACTCTGAGGGCGGCATTGTCCACCGTGTTGACCGTGATGCCGTTGACCGGATTCGAGGGGCTGGCGAGCAGCGGATTGTTGACGCTGTGGTATTGATCCAGAAGATTGATCGAGCTCGATCCCACATAGGCCGCTTCGAGGACCCAGTTCCGGACAAACTCATACTGGAAACCAATGTTGTATTGCCGGGTCAGGGGCGTATGCAGTGTCTGGTCGAGCGCCGGCGTGTCCAGAGCGGAATTGGATGCGCCTGTGAGGCACGTCGGCTGGCATCCGTTGAAATTCACCCAGCGCGAGGCAAATGTACCCAACGGAGTAGTGGGGTAAGGATTCGCATTCGTGAACGTGTTGAAGCCGGAGTAATCGAGCGTCACCGCATACGGATACCCCTGCTCCAGCCCGTGTACGAATGTTCCGCCGCCGATACGATCGTAAAACATACCGGCGCCGCCGCGAATCACAAGCTTCCCGTCCTTCGTCGGCTGCCATGCAAAGCCGATGCGCGGAGCGAAATTGTCCCAGGGCGCCCCGCTCTGGGTCGGAAGAGTGCTGTTGGATACCAGAACACCGGCGGGCGGCGCCGGATAGTGAGCGGTGTAGTTACTGGGCACGACGTATCCGACCAGGCCCGCGCCGGACGTGGTCGGTCCCGAGGGAGGAACCGGAACAGTTGCCAGTTGGCTCAGCCAGAAGTTGGTCAGGTTACCGTACTTATCGCTGTAAGTGCCGTCATACTCCCATCTCACTCCCAAATTCAACGTCAATCGGGAACTGATCTTCCAGTCGTCCTGTACGAACGCACTGTGATTGTTCTCGAGATAATTGTGGATGATACCGTCGGGACCGCTGCGGACGCAGAAAAGGCACTGGAGAATATTGCCCGCCCCGCCAATAAGCCAGTCGGCGAATGTGCCGTAAAACAGGAATCCGCGCTCCAGGCCGGCAAAGGTGATCGGCCATTTGGTGGTCTGGAACTCATAGCCCGCACGAACGGTGTGCTTGCCGTGAGCCCAGGAAATCTGATCGCCATATTCCTCCTGGTCGGTAGGGCTGTTATCGGGATAAAGCGAACCGTTCAGGCTGGGGCCATTGAGTATAACCGTGACCGGCAATTCGGTCATGGTGGGCACGATAGTGCCCTGTCCAATCGACTGCGGCGTGGCCACCGTGCTGTCTTTCCCCGTGGCGCCGTTGAATTGCCCGGCCGCGTGAACTTCATTTACCAGATTGCTGCTCACCAGAGTGGTCAGCTTCAGGACCGCATTGTCATTCCTGTAGTTTTGCGTGACGGGAGTTCCGGGCAGGTTGCCGTTAATGGGCAGGATCTGAGGATCGTGAGTCCAGAAGTATCGCGCCGAGAAAGTATTCTTGCTGTCGATCAGGTAATCGATATTCCCGACGACCTGATTTTCCCTGAAGACGGCCGGGTCGCTGAATACCACCGGACCGTATGTGCCGTTCGGGTTGCCCGGAATGTAGTATTGGCCGTTGGGAAGCTTCAGATTCAGCATCGCCAGAGACACGGGGCTGATGTTGGAACCGTCACACGCGAGCGTGCCGTCGAGCCCGCCCAGGAAGGTGAGATAGGCGGAATTTCCCGGATGATTGGCAGGGCACAACGCGGCACCGACACTCGCTGCGGTGCGAACTGCCGGCAGCGGAAACAGGTACTCCGTGCTGGAGCCGCCCGCGGCGATTCCGTTCTTCTGACCCGTATACTGATAGTCGCCGAAAAAAAAGAGCTTGTTCTTTTTGATAGGTCCGCCAACATCGCCGCCAACCTGATTCTGATTAAGAACTTCCTTTCCGGTGCCCAGCGAGTTGGCAAAAAATGGATTGGCGTTCAGGTCGGTCTGGCGCACGAACCACCAGGCGCCACCATGAAACTCATTGGTGCCCGACTTGGTCACGACGTTCACGTTTCCCCCAGGATGCGCGCCATAGCTGGCATCGTAGGTAGATGTCTGGATCTTGAACTCCTGAATGGCGTCCGGATTGGGGATACCAATTCCGGCGTAAATACCGGAATCGTTGGCGGAGCCGGTGTTATTCGTGTTGACGATGGACACGCCATCCATCTGATAGTTGTTCGAACTCGGATCGGCGCCGTTCACGCTGATGTCCTGGGTGCCTTTTCCGAGCGTAGTGGCGTTGTTCACGCCGACGTTGGCGCCCGCCGCCATGGTCAATAGCTGCGTGTAATTTCGATTGCTAAGCGGAAGTCCCACCACCTGCTGAGAGGCTACCGTCGTTCCCAGCGTGGAACTTGCCGTCTGCAGGACTTCGGCGTTGGCTTCGACGGTCACCTGGTCGGTTTGCGCACCCAGTTCCAGTTTTCGGTCGAGCACCGGAGTCTCGGTGACTGCGATGGTCACGGATGGCACATCGGAGGTCTTGAAGCCCATGGCGGCGAAAGTTACTTTGTAGTTTCCCGGCGGCACGAGGCTGAATCTGTAAGAGCCGTCGCTGTTGGTCGCGGTGGTGCGCGCCTGGTTGGTATCGTTGCTCGTCAAGGTAACAGTTGCGTTGGCGATCGACGCTCCCGAAGGATCGGTGACCGATCCGGTAAGAGCACCAGTGCCGGCGGACTGCGCAAGCAACGAGTGTGCGCCCACAATCAAAAGGGACGCAACGGCGAGATTCCGGTACAACAGCCTTAATGGTTTCATGACTCCCCCTTTATAGATCCCGGCGGCCGCAACTAAAATCAGCAACCAGGGTTGTGCCCTGGCCGGCCCGAGATTCTAACCCCATTCCAAGTCCAGGTGGACTTACATAAACTTACATTCGGAATCGAGTCTATGCTATAGTCCGACCAACGGGGATCAAAACCGCGTCAAATTAGAGGTAGGCTATTCATTATGCAGGCCCAGGCTGGCCAGATCGCATTTGGACCCTTTTATCTCGATACAGAAGCTCCGAGGCTCCTGCGCGACAGGGTTGTACTCGAACTGAGGCCTCAGGCGCTTCATGCTCTCAGAACTCTGGTTGAGAACGCCGGGCGCTGCGTCGACTACGACGAAATGATCCGCGAGGCCTGGCACGGCATTTCCGTATCCAGACATACAGTCGCGGTCACGGTCGGAGAAGTGAAGAAAGCCCTGCGCGAGTACGGTTCCTGGATCAGCTACCATCCCAAGTTCGGTTATCGCATCGACGTGCCGAAAACCGAGGACCTGATCCGGAACGGGTGGCATTGCTGGCAGCGCCACACCCGGGAGGGGTTCGAAAAAGCTCTTTGCCGCTTCGAGCAGGCTTCGCGCGATCACAGCACCGATTTCCGGGCGTTTGAGGGAATTTCCCGCTGTTATCTCATGCTGGGAACGTTTTCCATGCGGCCTCCGCTCGAGATGTACCCCGCATTTCTGGAAGCGCACGCGCATACCGTTTCTCTGATCGGTTTGACGCCGGAATTGCGCGCGGATCGGGCGCAGGGTCTGAACATTTTCGAACGCAGGTTTGCCCAGGCGGAAAACGAACTGATTCTCGCCAAGCGGGAAAATCCGAATGCGGTCGGCGTTCACATTCGTCTGGCCATCCTCTGGGCGGTGTGCAAACGCTTCGACGACGCGCTCAGTATTCTGGGCGAGGCCTGGGCCGCCGATTCGCTCTTTCCGATCCTGCCCTGCGCCGAGATCTTTATTCTTTGCTGCCGCGGGGACTACGATCGCGCAGTCGCCTGCGGGAAAAAAGCGCTTGACCTGCATCCCTACCTGCCAATGGGCCGCTCCCATTACGCGCAAGCCCTCCAATTTGCCGGACGTTTGAACGAGGCGCTCGTGGAATACAGGCGGGCATGCGTGGTGTCGCCCGATTTGCCCCGACTGCGCGCGGAAGAGGCCCAGTGCCTCGCCGTAGCCGGTTACAAAGCCGAGGCCGCCGCGATCCTGGAAGAACTGGAACAACTCCGCCGTATCGAGTACGTCGATGCCTACCATATGGCCCTGCTTCAGGACGCCCTCGGGAGACGCGACGACGCGATTCGCGAACTGGAAAGATCTCTCGACGAGAACTCCTGTCAGCTGTTCATGATGGACGTGGACCCGCGAATGGAATCGCTGAGCCGTGCGCCAGGTTATTCGCGTCTGCGAAACAGGGCGTTCCGCGATATCAATGTCGTCTGCAGCAACCCGGGCTTCGCGCCGCCTAGCGCGCCGAGCACGGCGAAGGATTCCATCCCGCAGCGCCGGATTGCTTCTTGAAATCCGTACTGGTGACAAACGGTTCTTCGAGGTATTGCGGGTCCTTCACGATCGTCGTCACGTGGAACCAGATGTCTCCATTCGGCTCTTTCGTCAAATCGTAATACTCGTTGAGTACCGTGTTGGCACTATAGGGCGCGCCGTTCTTACGCAGATACCCGGGTCGCAACTGCGTGGTGACGACTTCGAGCGAACGTCCATGCGTGCCTTCCCGCACCGCTCCCAGACCGGCCAGCGGCAGTCCGGTTCCGCGGACCGGCCGCTCCCAGTTGGCGACCGAATAACCCTGCCAGGAAGGTTTCGCGTTCTCCGGCGGTTTGCCATCGAAGTGCAAAAGCCGCGTTTGCGTACCGGCGTCCGTTTCGATCTTCAGCGTGTTCTCGTCCTCCCAGGTGATGTGGACACGTCCGGGCACGCGCATGATTGCCGGAGCCCCGTAAGCTTTGCACTGCTCGCCCGCCGCTTCGTCTTTCGCCGGCTCCCATGCGTTGCCCAGTTTGCGGCCGGCCGGGTTCAGCGGAACCCCCGCGAAATCCCCGTGGATCGGCGTCACCATACGCCAGCGCCAGTCTTCCGTCACTACCGACACCCAGTAACCGGTCAAATCGACCGGCGCGCCTTCCTTCGCTGTTTTCGGAACGGGAGGAGGGCCGCCTCGGCCGCCCTGGGCGTATATCGAAATCGAACCGGAGGCGGCAAGAACCAGCAGGCTGCAAATGCTTTTGAGGAAGACGCGCATGTCGGGTCGCGCCCGCGCCACCGCCCGGCAGGAAGCGTTCATTTCATTCCTGGTGGCGCGCACCGCGCCCTTTGCGCTTCTTTTGAGGAACCCGCGCAAAACGGGTCGCGCCCGCGCCACCGCCTGGCTGGAAGCGTTCATTTCGTTCCTGGTGGCGCGTACAGCGCCCTTTGCGCTTCTTTTGAGGAACCCGCGCAAAACGGGTCGCGTCCGCGCCACCGCCCGGCCGGAAGTATTCATTTCATTCCTTGTAGCGCGCACGGCGCCCTTTGCGCTTTTTTTGAGGAACCCGCGCAAAACGGGTCGCGTCCGCGCCACCGCCCCGCCGGAAGTGTTCATTTCATTCCTGGTGGCGCGCACAGCGCCCTTTGCGCTTGTATCCATCACTTTCCACCCAGGCTCTTGTAAATGGCTTCGATAAACATCTCCGTGGTCCAATCACCCGAGGCGGGGCCATATTGGGTATCGTAATCGAGCGTCGGCCTGGCTGCCTTCACTTCGGCCAGATTCCTGCCCTTCCGGATCAGGTCCTGAATGCGATCGCGAATAATAGTCACCATATCGCGATACTCCACCACGTCCGCTTCTTCGCAAAGCCTTCCGCGACCCGGAATGACATACGTGCCGCCTTCCTGATACTTCGCCGGCACCGTCAGTTCGAGAATGCGGTTCAATGCGTCGATCTCCCCCTGAACGCTGCCGCCTTTCGCCACATCGATCACCGGATACGTCTCGGGGGTGAAGATATCGCCAACGCTCAAAACGTCGGACCGCCGGAAGAACACGATACTGTCGCCGTCCGTATGGGCGGCGGGCATGTGATAGACGACCACCGCTTCATTGTTGAAGAAAAAATCCTTGGTGGGGTTGAAGTATTCGTCGTTCGGCCAGTCGGCCTCGGAAAGAAGAGGCTGACCCGCCGGGGAACGCGCGCTCATGCGATTGAGAGCATGATCGTTGGCGATGATGCGCGGCATCGCGCCCACAGCTCCCAGTTTTACGAGGGCCGAATTGCCGCCCGCGTGGTTCACACCCGCGTCGGTGTTGACGATGTAACGGATGGGCATCTGCGACAGCGTCCGGATCGCGGCCACCACTTTCGGGGCCATCTGCGGCGCCTGCGTGTCGACTACAAGAACGCCGTCCTTGCCGATCTGCAGGGTCGTGTTGCTCCCGGCGCCGACCAGCATGTAAACGCCGCCCTGCACCGGCAGAATGTGCGTCGCCGCATCCTCAGAGCCCGGCTGCGCCTGAGCGAGTCCGGCCATCAATATAAGGAGGCCAAGTCGCTTCATTTGGTATCCACGTTGCAGTTGAACAATGTGGTGCAGGTGCAGTAGCGCGTGCACTTCGCCGGCGGATGGTATTTCCCTTCGATCTTCGATCGGTACTCCGGATAGAGTGTTTCCGCTCCGCCGCGCACCGCTTCCTCCGGTAAACCGTACCAGTTCGCGAATTCGTTCAGGAAGGGATTCGTGCCGGGCAAATGATGCGGCACCGTTCCCTCGGGACGCGGGACCTCGGGCTCATACTCACAGCCGAAAACGCCGATGGCCTGGCCCGGATCCAGAAACCAGTTATCGCTTCGCACCAAAGGTTCGGTGAGAAATACCGGGTCGTCGATGACCGTGATGACGGTAAGGTAATCGCCGTGCCGCACCCAGTGTTCGGTAAGGGTGGCTTTGTCGCTGCGCGGCACGCCATTGCGGCGAATGTAATTCGTTTTCAGATGAGTCGTGGTGATGGTGAGCATGTTGCCCTCCCACACGCCGGTCGAGAAGCCCTGCCAGGTATGATCCGCGTATGCGGGCGGATGCGGACGCCCGTCCATCCAGATGGTGCGTTCGCTGTCCCAGGCGAGCAGGTGCGTGTGAAAGGCGATGAGCTTCTGGGTAGGTTCGTCGTATTCCCTTGAGATGCGCAGATTTCCCAGACCGCGCATGGAGTAATCGGCCCCGTGCGGCCGGCACTGATACTCGGGGACGACGGAGATGCGGTCGGCGTCATAACTGTCGGCCCGCATGCGCGCCGCCTGGTTGATGGGCAATTCCGTATAGTCGCCCAACTCGGGGCCGGGAAGCCGCTCAGGACCGTCCTCATGATAGAGGGGCGCCCACTCGCCGGAAAAATCCACCTGGGCGAACACGGGCACACTGCCCAACGCGAATAACAAACAGAGGACCGCGTGTCGATTGATGCTGACCATAGAGGAATCCGTAATCGACGTTTACAATATCACGCCGATTGATAGACGGATTGTCAAACGGTGGTCAGACGTGGCCGCGCGAGCCTCCCGCCGTCGTCGTCGTTTTAATTCCCCTCGGGTCCGGTTGACCTTCGGGAAATCTTCCAGCCGGTTCCCGGCGCAACCCGGTTGACGAGCAGTCCCAGGTCCAGTGGAACGCATTCGATACACTGATTCTTCTATGCCACAGATTGATGTTCCGCTCGTTCAGGGGCGGTTTGGGGCCACCTCGCGCCCGGACACGTGGTGGATACAGCCTCTGGCCGTTTTCCTTGGCTTTGGCGCCTTCATTGTGTACTCGACATGGGCCGCTTTCCAGGGCGATTTTTATCGCTTCGGACCCTATATTTCGCCCATGTATTCGCCCGAGTTATTCGGTTCGCCGCAAGCGTGGTTCGGGCCGAAACCGGACTGGTTTCCCGCCTTCCTTCCCTTCTCCGCCGCCTTCCTTATATTGTGGGCGCCTGGCGGCTTCCGCTTCACCTGTTATTACTATCGCGGTGCCTATTACAAGGCGTTCTGGGCGGATCCGCCGAATTGCGCTGTCGGAGAGCCTCGCAAGACCTACTGGGGCGAACGCACATTCCCGTTGATTATCCAGAATATTCATCGTTACTTTATGTACATCGCGGTCATCTTCATCGGACTGCTGGCGAAAGACGCCTGGGACGGTTTCACGGGATGGCCCGACGGCTTCCACGTCAACATTGGTTCGCTGGTCCTTCTGATCAACGTTGTTCTCCTCGCGAGTTACACGTTCGGCTGTCATTCCCTTCGCCACCTGATCGGCGGAATCAGCGATGTCCTTTCAAAATCCCCGGTTCGCAAGAAGGCGTATGACTGTGTCAGTTGTCTGAACGCGCGCCATATGCGCTTTGCCTGGTTCAGCCTCTTCTGGGTCGGGTTCACCGACCTCTACGTCCGCATGTGCTCCATGGGCATCTGGACCGACTGGAGACTCTTTTAGTAATGGCGGAATATCAGCAGTTTGATTACGACGTGCTCGTGATCGGCGCGGGCGGCGCGGGTCTGCGCGCGGCCATCGAGGCCTCGAGCGCGGGCGTAAAGGTCGGCCTGATCTGCAAATCGCTTCTGGGCAAGGCGCACACGGTCATGGCCGAAGGCGGCATGGCGGCCGCCATGGGCAATGTGGACGATCGCGACAACTGGCGGGTGCATTTCGCCGACACCATGCGCGGCGGGCAGTATCTGAACAACCCGCGCATGGCCGAGCTTCACGCGAAGCAGGCGCCCGACCGTGTGCATGAGCTCGAGGCCTGGGGCGCCATTTTCGATCGCACCAAAGACGGCAAGATCCTGCAGCGCAATTTCGGCGGCCATCGTTATCCCCGCCTCGCCCACACCGGCGACCGCACGGGCCTTGAAATGATCCGCACGTTGCAGGATCACGGCATCCATCTCGGCATGGACGTCCACATGGAGCACACGATCCTCGAACTGCTTACCGATGGCGGCCGCGTCGCCGGCGCGTTCGGTTACGATCGCGAACGCGGCCGCTTCAAGCTTTTCACCGCCAAGGCGGTGGTCCTCGGCACCGGCGGCATCGGACGCGCTTTCAAAATCACCAGCAACAGCTGGGAATACTCCGGCGACGGCCAGGCGCTCGCTTACCGAGCCGGGGCGGCTCTCATGGACATGGAATTCGTGCAGTTCCATCCCACCGGAATGGTCTGGCCGCCCAGCGTGCGCGGGATTCTCGTGACCGAAGGCGTGCGCGGCGAAGGCGGCGTGCTGCGCAACAGCCAGGGCAAACGCTTTATGTTCGACGATATCCCGGCGAACTACAAATCGCAGACGGCCGACAACGAGGAAGAAGGCTGGCGCTACGTAACCGGCGACAAGAACGCCCGCCGGCCGCCGGAACTGCTGACGCGCGATCACGTGGCCCGCTGCATCGTGCGGGAAGTGCGCGAAGGCCGCGGCAGCCCGCATGGCGGCGTATTCCTCGATATCGCGTGGATCAAAGAAAAGATTCCCAACGCGCCCGAACACATCAAACGCAAGCTCCCCAGCATGTATCACCAGTTCAAGCAGCTTGCCGATATCGACATCACCCAGGTGCCAATGGAAATCGGCCCCACGACCCACTATGTGATGGGCGGCATTCGCGTGGATGGCGACACGCAGATGTCGAGCGTACCCGGCCTGTTCGCCGCGGGAGAATGCGCGGCCGGTCTGCATGGCGCGAATCGTCTGGGCGGCAATTCGCTCTCCGATCTTCTCGTCTTCGGAAAACTCGCGGGCGAGCATGCGACGAAGTTCGCGAAAGATAACAGGGCCGCCGCGGTCAATCCGCAGCAGGTGGATGAAATTGCCCGCGAGGCGCTCGAACCGTTCAACCGTACGGGTGGCGTCCAGCCTTTCGAGTTGCAGCACCGGCTGCAGGACATGATGCAGGATCTGGTCGGCATCGTGCGCCGCGAAGAAGAAATGCAGCCGCGCCCTGGACCAGATCCGGGAGATGAAGAAACTCGCCGAGACCGTGTCCGTGCCCGGCAACCGCGAATACAATCCGGGCTGGCACACGGCGCTCGATCTGCGCAACCTTCTGACCGTTGCCGAAGGCGTCGCGCTCTCCGCCATCGAGCGCAAGGAAAGCCGCGGTGCCCACTTCCGCGACGATTATCCGGAGAAGAGCGAGGAAGCGGCGAAGTATAACAGCGTGCTTCGCCAGGGCCCTGACGGGTCCATGCAACTCACGCGCGAACCGTTGGTGCCGATGACGGCCGAAATGAAGCAGATTATCGAGGAGATGAAGTAATGGCGACGGCAACTTTCCAGATCTGGCGCGGCACCCGCGAGTCCGGCGAATTCAAGGACTACTCCACGCCGATCTCCGACGGCATGGTCGTGCTCGACGCCGTTCATCAGATCCAGGCCGAGCAGGCGAACGATCTGGCCGTCCGCTGGAACTGCAAAGCGGGCAAGTGCGGTTCGTGTTCGGCCGAAATCAACGGCATGCCCAAGCTGATGTGCATGACGCGCCTCAATCAGATTCCGCTCGACAAGCCCGTCACGCATCGAGCCAATGAAAACGTTCCCGCTCATCCGCGATCTGGTCACGGACGTCTCGTGGAACTTCGAAGTCAAAAAGACCATACGTAAATTCAAGCCGCGCAAACCCGACGCTCCCGACGGCTCGTGGCGCATGAGCCAGGCCGACGTCGATCGTCCCCAGGAATTCCGCAAGTGCATCGAATGCTTTCTCTGCCAGGACGTTTGCCACGTTCTGCGTGACCATCACATGCATGGCGAATTCATCGGACCGCGCTTCCTGATCTACACCGCGCAGCTTGAGATGAATCCGATCGATTCAGACGACCGCATTCCCGACCTGCGCCAGAAGGACGGCATCGGACTCTGCAACATCACCAAATGCTGCACGAAAGTGTGTCCGGAAAGCATTCACATCACCGACAACGGAATCATTCCCCTGAAGGAACGAGTCGTTGACCGGTTCTTCGATCCCCTCGGGAAGCTCTTCCGAAAATTTGGGGGATAATCGATGAATGATGTATCGGGCTCGCCGGATCTTTTCGAGCCGCGCGCGTAAGCAGGCGGCCCTGTGCCTCTGTTTCGCCGCCGTCGCTTTCAGCCAGGAAATTCCGAAAGCCCAGCCGGCGGTCTGGAGCGCCAAACCCGATATCGCCGCTTTCGAAAAAATAGAAGACGGCAGGCTGGCAGCCGCGCAGCAGTTCATCGATCGCCTCACCGCCATCAGGGGAACGCGCACGATCGAAAACACGCTCCGGCCTTACGACGAAGCCTCTCAGTTGCTCGACGACGCGAGCTACTTCGCCAACCTGATGCGACAGGTACACCCGGACAAAGGCTATCGCGACAGCGCCACAGTGATGGTTCACAAGGTCAGCGCAGCGGCCACGGCACTGTCGCTCAACCGCAGGGTCTACGACGCGCTCATCGCGGTCGACCTTTCTCACGCCGACGCCGCGACGCGTTATTATCTGCGGCGCGTGGCTCTCGAATTCCGGCTCGCCGGCGTCGACAAAGACGACGCGACGCGCGCGAAACTGCAAAGGCTCAATGACCAACTCACGGACGAACAGTCGGCCTTCGATCGCAATATCTCAGAGAGCACGAATAGCGTCACGGTGAAAAACGTCTCCGAACTCGACGGGCTTCCGAAGGATTACATCGATCGCCACAAGCCGGACAGGGATGGATTGATCCACATCACAACGGATTATCCGGATGCACTGCCCGCGCTGAAATTCGCCGGGAGCGCCGACCTGCGGCGGCGGCTCTACATGGCCTTCAATAACCGCGCGTATCCGAAAAACATGGAAGTGCTGAAGAGCATGATGCAGACGCGCTATGCGATCGCGACTCTGCTGGGATATGATTCGTGGGCCGATTACAACGCCGCCGATAAAATGATCGTCAAAGGCGCCGCGATCGCCGATTTTATCCAGAGGATCGATACCGCCGCGCGCCCCGTTGCCGCGAAGGAATTTGCCATGCTTCTGGCCGAGAAGAAGCGCACCGAGCCCTCGGCCCGCGAAATCGCGGATTACGACATGTCGTATCTCGAAGAGCAGGTGCGCCGCGCGAAGTTCGACTTCGATTCCCAGTCCGTACGGCCTTATCTGCCGTATGACAAGACGAAACAGGCCGTTCTCGATACCGCCGCGAAGCTTTTTCAGGTCACGTTCCGCCAGGAGCGCAAGGTGCCGGCCTGGGACCCTTCAGTCGAAACATGGGATGTCCTCGACCGCGGGAAAGTGATCGGACGCTTCTATCTCGACATGCATCCGCGGCCTGGCAAATACAGCCACGCCGAGATGGCGCCACTGCTCGACGGGGTGCGCGGCAGGCAACTGCCGGAAGCGGTTCTCGTCTGCAACCTCCCGGCGCCTTCGGCCGGCGATCCCGGCCTGATGGAGTACGACGACGTGGTCACCTTCTTCCACGAATTCGGCCATCTGATGCACTGGATCATCGGCGGTCAGCAGCCGTGGGCCGGGATCGGCGGCCTCACCATGGAATCCGATTTCGTCGAAGCCCCGTCGCAGATGCTTGAGGAGTGGATGCACAGCCCCCAGGTGCTGGCTTCTTTCGGCATTCCCGCCGATCTCGTAGCGCGCATGAATCGCGCCTCCGCCTTCGCCCGCGGCATCTGGGCGACGCGCCAGAACGCCTACACCGCGATCTCTTACGATCTCTACAAGGACAAACCGGAAGACACCAACATCGACGCCACCTGCGCGCGCGATCTGAGCCGCTACAGCTACAGCGTGCAAACGCCCGACACGCATATGTGCGCGTCATTCACGCACCTCGGCGGATATTCGTCGGCTTATTACACGTACCTGTGGGATAAGGAAATCGCCGAGGATTTCTTCGGCCAGTTCGACCACCGGAATCTGCTGGCCGGCAGCGCGCCGATGCGCTACAAGAATCAGGTCCTCGAGCCCGGCGGATCGGTGTCCGCGAATACTCTGGTGAAGAATTTCCTCGGCCGCAAACAGGATCTGGATGCGTTCGAGCGCTGGCTGGGCGAAGAGTTCGAGACCAACTCAGCTCAATAGCACGACTCGAGCAAAGCCAGAACCTCCGCCTCTGAAAGCGGCCGGTCCACTACCCCCATATGGGCCAGTTCATGCGCGATGGGCGCGGCGATCTGTGCGATCTCATCGTGCGGCACACCCGCTTCCTTCAATGTCTTCGGCACGTCGAATTGCGCGATGAACTCCTGCGTGCGATCCGCGCAGGCGAGCGCGGCCGGTTTCGGATTTTCCGGATCGAACGGGATGCCGAAGCCTTCCGCTACCGGGCCGAATCGCTCGGCGGCAATTCCGGCCATGAACCGCATCGCATTTGGCAGCGTGATGCAGGAAGTCACGCCGTGGGGCACGTTCCATCGCGGTCCAATCTGGTGCCCCAGCAAATGCGATAACCCGAAGCGCGTATTCATGGCGCCGTAGATCGAATACCAGGCCGCGAACTGGCAATGTCCGCGATGAGCCACGCGCTCGCCGCCCTCGGTGCGAATGGAGGCCGGCAGATGCTTCGTCATCAGTGAAATCGATTTCGTTGCCAGCACGTCGCTGATCGGCTGGTGCCGGATGGCGTACGCGCATTCGATCGCATGATCCAGCGCGCGCATGCCGGTCGTGACCCAGAGCCAGTCCGGCGTCGCCAGCGCCAGCAGCGGATCGTTGATGACGGTTCGCGGCAACACGCGCGGATCCCAGACGCCGCCCTTCACCTTCGTACTCTCGTCCGTGACGCCGCCGGCGTGCGTGTATTCGGCTGCCGAGAGAGTCGTCGGGATGGCGATATGCACGAGTTCGCGCTGCGCCAGGGTGCCGTAGATTGCTACTTTGCAGGTATCGATGGGGCTGCCTCCGCCGAAGCTGACGAGGCTATCCGCTTCGACGCGCGCGATCTCCTTTTGCAGTTCGTCCACGGTGCTGCGCGGCACGTGCTGGACCACGCCCGTAAACACGGACGCGCAATGCGGACCGAGCGCCGCGGTCACTTCATCGAGGATCGGAAAGCCGCCCAGCGTGGTGACGACCACCGCGCGTTTCAGCCCGCGCCGTTCCATCTCTTCCTTCAGCGCGGCAACCTTGCCGGGCCCGTAAATCACGCGTTCGAGGCGTGTCAGATTGAACTCGCCGACGGGAGCTTCCAATCGATACATAATCGAACTCATCGTACCCCAGACGAAATCCTCCTCGACCTGCGCGCTCTGCTGTTACGTGATCCGCTGCTTCGAGAGGTTCGCCATTCAAGCCTCAATTTGCGCCACACCAGATCTGAAGCTGCGCCCGAAGCGTAGCAGCGAACCGGGAATCCGTGGTGATGTCAATGCCAAAACGTTGGGCCGAACCAATGATGCCCGTAGAGGAAGTCAGCCGCTGAATCCCATGTAGAAAGCACCCGGCGGGGCGCTTTCATCCAAAGTACGGGCACTCTTGTTTTCACGTTGCGGACGGGAACGTTGGCCCTCTCGATGACACGTGCATCGCCTGGCAGCAGGTCCGCCAAACGATGCGTCAATGGCGCCTGCCCGGCGATCGAGGCCGTGAGAAAGAACCAGACGAGTATTGGCGGCGTTCTGGTCATCATCGCGTGAGCGCTGTATCAACCCAGTCTACCTGGGTCGCGGGCAATACTCAGGAAACATTAGCCAGCCTCGCTCCGCCGCGACTGCGTGACGATAATACGAGAGTGCCGGAACTGCCGGACATCCTCGCCTACACTCGCGCCCTCGAACCACGCGTCGTTGGCCAGCGGCTCGAGCGTATCCGCATCCTCAGCCCTTTCCTGCTTCGCACCACGACGCCAACCGTAGCCGACGTCGAAGGTCGCGCGGTCCGCGAACTCCGCCGCATCGGCAAACGCATCGCCATCGGAGTCGAGGGCGAGCTCTGGCTCGTGCTGCACCTGATGATCGCGGGCCGGCTGCACTGGCGTCCGCCGAAAATCAAACTCGCAGGCCGCCAGAACCTCGCCGCATTCGACTTCCCCGAAGGCACACTCACGCTCACCGAAGCCGGTTCGAAGCGCCGCGCGTCGCTCCATATTGTGCGCGGCGAAGAGGGACTGCGCTCCGTCGACCCGGGCGGCATCGACGTCCTCACCGCCGACCCTGACGCCTTCCGCGCCGCGCTCACCGGGGAAAATCACACCTTGAAACGAGCCCTCACCGATCCCCGCTTCGTCAGCGGCATCGGCAACGCCTACTCGGATGAAATCCTGCACGCCGCCAAACTTTCGCCGCTCGCGCAAACGCAAAAGCTCAAGCCTGAGGAATGGCAGCGCCTCTACGACGCCACACGGCAAACCCTCGACCTCTGGGTGAAGCGGCTCGAAGCCGACGCAGACAGCCGATTCCCGGAAAAGGTCACCGCCTTCCGCGAAGATATGGCGGTGCACGGCCGTTACGGCCGGCCGTGCCCGGTTTGCGGCGAGAAGGTCCTGCGCATCCGCTACGCCGACAACGAAACGAACTATTGCGCGAAATGCCAGACCGGCGGAAAAGTGCTCGCGGACCGCGGGCTCTCCCGGCTGCTCGGGTCCGACTGGCCGCGCACGCTGGAAGAACTCGAAGCGCTGCACAAGCGGTGAGAACATAGTCGAATGAGGTCCTGGATTCTTCTGTTCGCCGCCATTCCAGCCTTTGCCGCCACGACCGATCAGTACCGCGACACCGCCAACAAACTGATCGACGCCGCGCTTGCCGACGATGCCGGTCTGAAGCGCTTCGAATACCTCTGTTACCGCATCGGCAGCCGTCTGAGCGGGTCGCAGCCGCTCGAAAAGGCCATTGCGTGGTCCGTGGATGAAATGAAAAACGCGGGCCTCGCCAACGTCCGCACCATTCCCGTCAAGGTCCCGCATTGGGTACGCGGCCGCGAGTCAGCCGAAATGCTGGAACCTATGGCGAAGCCGCTCTTCATGCTCGGCCTTGGCGACAGCATTGGCACGCCTCCCGAAGGTATAACCGCCGATGTCGTTGCCGTTTCCACCTTCGACGAACTCGAAAAGCTTGGAAGACGCGGCGTCGAAGGCAAAATCGTTCTCTACGATGCGCCCTTCGTCACCTACGACGACACGGTCAGGTACCGGACCAACGGGGCATCGCGGGCCGCGCGCCTCGGAGCGGTAGCCGCGCTCGTGCGCTCGGTCACAGCGCGCAGCCTGCGCGATCCCCACACCGGCGCACTGCGGTATTCCGCTAACGATCCGAAAATTCCCTCGGCCGCGGTATCGGTGGAAGACGCCATCTGGATTCACCGTCTGACGCAGACAGGCACAAGAATCCGCGTGCATCTCACGATGGAAGCGCATATGGAACCCGACGCCGATTCGGCGGACGTCATGGGCGAAATCGTGGGCCGGGAAAAGCCCAATGAAGTGGTCGTCATCGGCGGCCATATCGATTCCTGGGACGTTGGCCAGGGGGCACATGACGATGGCAGCGGCGTAATGGCCGCGCTCGAAGCCGCGGCTCTGATGAAGAAACTGGGCCTGCAGCCCCGCCGCACCATTCGCCTCGTTTTCTGGACAAACGAAGAAAACGGCGGCCGCGGCGGTATCGCCTACAGGAAATGGGCCAACGAGCAGGGAACGAAGCACGTGGCCGCAATCGAAATGGATGGAGGCGCCGAAAAACCAATCGGCTTCGACCTGGATTTCGGCAAGAGCCACGAACCGGCCGGCATCCGCGACCGCGCCATCGCGATCGGCCAACTCCTCAAACGGATCGATGCAGGCAGGATTCAATCCGGCGAAAGCGAAGCGGACGTCGAACCGCTGCTGGCCGACGGCGTTCCCGCGTTCGGGCTGCGGACTGTCATACAGCACTACTTCGATTACCACCACTCGCAGGCAGATACCTTCGACAAAATCGTGCCCGACGAGTTCCGCCGCTGCACTGCGGCGTTCGCGGTAATGAGCTACGTGCTGGCGGATTGGCCGTAGTCGGCCGCTTCCGCGGTTACCCGTGCCTTCAGATTCGCCACGCCGGCGGTGTAGCGCGAATCGGCGACAGCGAACCCGACGGCATCTTCCAGCCAATCGTGCCAAAGCCCGTCGGGATCGTGCGATGCCGCGGTGACGGTGTAGTCGCCATTGCAAAGTGCGCAGACAAAGCGGTAAGTCACGCTGAGGGCGGTGCCCGCCTCGACCGGCCCCAGCTTCAGTTTTTCCAGCTCCGTGTTTGTACCGTAAACATTCAACCCGATGCGCGTGCGGATGAGAATCCCCACCACGGATCCGCCACCGCACTCACAAACCGCACCGTGACCCGGATCGCCACGTCCTCACCGCTGCGAAAAACCGTGGTGGGCGCGCCGCTCTCACCCAGCAGTTCCACTCGTTCCAGAACCGCGCGGCCGTCGCCATTGCGCATGGTCGGCGAAAGCGACGGCGCCCGATTCCCGGCCGACGCGCGCAGCACCTCGGCGACATGACGCCGGTATTCCGCCAGCACCTCGGAGGGATCCCCGCGCGCGATCAGGTCACCGTGCCGCACCCACCAGATTTCGTCCGCGCAACTTTCGAGCAGCAGCTCGTCGTGGGAGATCAGCACGATGGTGCCGCCCGCGCGGCGCAATTCGATCAGGCGCGTCACGGCCCTGGATCTGGCCACCGCATCAGCTTTCGAAAGAGCGTGATCGAGGATGTAATTCCCTGTTTGATCCGGCATCGGTTCGTCCGGCCCCAGCCGCGGGACCCCCGGCGCGTGTAGCGACGGGACGCCGATTTCGATGACGCCGATGATGCTGCCATGGGGCGCCGTCAGATGAGGCGCCGTGAATTCGATCATGCCAGGGCGCGTTCGAAAGCGTTCAGCGTTTCGTCTCCGAACAACACCACGCGCACTTCCTCCACCGAACTGGGTTGATTGAGAAAGCTCCGTATCTCGCGCACCGCGATCTCGGCCGCTTCGTCCATAGGGTAACCGTAGACGCCGGTGCTGATGGCGGGGAAGGCAATTGTCTTGAGGTCGCGTTCGGCCGCCAGTTGGAGGCACTCGCGATAACACGACGCCAGTTCGTCGGCCTCCCCCTCCTCACCGCCGCGGTAGACGGGGCCGACCGCATGAAAAATGTATCGGGCCTTCAGTTTTCCGGCGTTCGTCACCACGGCCTCACCGGTGGCGCACTGGCCGATTTTCGCGCGGATGCGATCGAGCTCCGCCATGACGCTCGAGCCCGCCGCCCGATGGATTGCTCCATCCACACCAGCTCCAACCTGCAACCGGGAATTCGCCGCATTTACGATCGCGTCGGCCTCAATCTGGGTGATGTCGCCCTCTTCGAGGCGCATCACCTTCCCGCCATCCGATTTCCATTGGCTCACAATGCATTCTACCAGGCGAGCGGGCGGCGCATTCACATGGCGGCACTGACAGGCCCTTGTGGCACAATGAAACACCGCTCCCTGCTTGCATGAAGATAGACTGGTTCCCCCTCTGGCTCAGTCTCGAAGTAGCCGCTCTTGCCACCGCGTTTTCCCTGGTGCTCGGAATCTGGCTCGCCTGGCTGCTGGCCAACAAACAATTTCACGGCAAAGACCTGCTCGATGCCGTCACTACTCTGCCGCTGGCGCTCCCGCCTACGGTACTTGGTTATTACCTCCTCGTCGTCATCGGCCGCACCAGCTGGATTGGGCAGGCGTGGGAAAAAATCACCGGCTCCCCGCTCGTCTTCACCTGGCGCGCGGCGGTGATCGCATCCACCCTCCACGCGATCCCACTCCTCGTAAAATCCGCGCGCGCCGCGCTCGAAAACGTCGACCGCGCCTTTGAACGCGCCGCCCGCAGCCTCGGTGCTTCCGAATGGCGCCTGTTCTGGCGGGTCAGCATTCCGCTCGCGCGCCGTCCCATCGCCGCCGCCACGGCCCTGGCCTTTGCCCGCTCCATGGGCGATTTCGGCGCCACTCTCATGGTTGCCGGTGACATTCCCGGCCGCACCCAAACCGCGGCCATCGCGATCTATGACGCCGTGGAAGCGGGCAACACGCTGGTCGCACGCATTCTGGTGCTGGTGATCTCTCTTCTGACGGTCGGAATCGTTTTCTTCGCAAACCGTCTGGAACAACGCCGGGTACAGACGTGATCCGCGTCAATATCGTCAAACGTTTTCCACCCGGCCCGGAATCGGCCGCATTCCAGCTCCAGGTCGAGTTTGAAGCGGCGGCGGGAGTGACGGCTTTCTACGGACCGAGCGGCTCGGGCAAGACCCTGACCCTCGAGTCCATCGCCGGCTTCGTCAAACCCGACGCGGGACGCATCCTGCTCGACGACCATATCCTCTTCGACGCCCGATCGGGCGTCTGCCCGCCGCCGCGCCAGCGCGCGTGCGGATACGTTTTCCAGAATTACGCGCTCTTCCCGCATATGACCCTGCGCGAAAACCTGGCCTTCGCCGCGCATAGCCTGCCACGGCTGGAAAGGCATCGGCGGATCGCCGAGCAGCTCGATCGGTTCAAGCTGACGAGCATGGCAGGCCGTTATCCGCACGAGCTCTCCGGCGGCCAGAAACAACGCAGTTCCATTGCCCGCGCTCTGCTCGCCAATCCCCGCATCGTGCTTCTGGACGAACCCGGCCGCGGGCTCGACGAAGCGCTCCGCATCGACCTCTATGCACTGATCAGGGAACTGAAGGACACCCTGCGCATTCCGATCCTTCTGGTAACGCACGACCCCCAGGAATGCTTCGGGCTCGCC
>CAWBIS010000211.1:0-5971 GCA_963788485.1 Terriglobia bacterium | reverse complement strand
CGGTGACCCCTTCGACCGGAGGTTGTCCAGTATCCGGACTTTTTACCTTGGGTTTTGGGTCCCGCTTTTTGGTGGTGTTGGGAGTTCGGAGGCGGGGGTCAGAGTCTTGGCAAACTCCGCCGCCTTTTCCGGGCCCACGGTTTGAGCTATCGCGTGAAGAGCGGCGTCCTTATGTAGCCTGTTCAACCATCGTATTGCTGTGCCCCAGCCCTTCGACCACCCATTTCGGCGTCTGGGCAAAGCGGCGGTGCACGCCCGTGTTGTAGGCGGTCTGGTGCGTCGCTTCGTGGATGATCGTGTCGGCGTTCTGGTGCCAGGCCGCGCTGCCCGCCGCCGTGCCTCCCACGTCGTAGAGCGTGATGCGATTGCTCCTGGACGAGTAGTAGCCCAGCACGCGGCTGTCGATCTTGTCTCCCTGGCGGTGCAAGGTCACTTGAAGAATTGCTGCCGGTCGGGCCACACAATCGCCACCAGCGGGAACTCCGGCTCGTTCGGTTGGAAGCCACGCACCGAAAAATAATGGATGAAGTGCCAATACGGATCCTCGAACCAGCAATACGTTCATCTTTTTGTTGCACCTTTTCAACAGCTCAGCGTATTGCTAGCGCTTGCACCACTGAAACATTTGCCGAGCAGCATGAGAATTAAACGCCGCTGCCCCAGTTCGTCGTCCCTCAGTTCATCCATGGTCTTGACTTCGGAAACCGGTTGATCCCGATCGATCGCCAGCACCGCGCTCCGAACAGCGTTGATGTACGTCGCCGGATCGCCTTCCGTTCGGACCGCGAAGCCGACCGACGGCTGCGGGCTCTGCGCGGAAGGGCGATAGATGCCGGGCCATCCGATGTCCTCGAGGTTCTGGTGAATCGCGCCGACAACCCCGACAATCTCCAGAGGCTTCGGAATGGTCCCCAGAAAAACGCGTTGACCCACCGGGTCGCGACGATCCGGCCACAAATCACGCGCCAGAGTTTCATCGACGATCGCCACCGGGGGCGCTTCGAACGTATCGTGTTCGCTGAATTCGCGTCCGTGCCGCAGCGGAATCCGCATGGTGCGAAAGAATGCCGGAGAGACGTTCTGTATCGTCGCGATCTCCCGCTCGTTCAACTTCAACATCGGTTTGGCCGCATCCTGGACCGGCATCCCGGCATAGGTTGTCATCGGCACGAAAAACATCACCGAGGCCGCGCGGATACCCGGCACCGCCTCCACGCGGCGCACGAGTTCCTCGTGAAACGCGGCGATCTTCTGTGGCGTGTCATAGCGCGAAGGCGGCAGCGAAACCCGCATCGTCAGAAGATGGGCCGTATCGAACCCGAGATCCTCGCGACTATAACGAGCCAGGCTTTTCATCAGCAAAGCCGCGCCGATCAGCAATACCACCGAAAGCGCCACCTGTCCCGCAACAAGCAACCCGGTGGTGGAACAGGTTGGCATTCTGCGGCCGAATGGCAATCGGCCTCCTCCATCCGCGCGCAACACCCCCATCAGATCCGGACGCGACGCCCCGATCGCGGGCGCCAGGCCGAAAAGCAGGCCGGTCAGCACCGACAGAAGCACCGCAAACCCAAGCACGGAGCCGTCCATACGAATCTCCCCGATGCGCGGCAAATCGAGAGCAGTCAGGCTGGTCAGCCCGCGCAGGCTCACTGCAGCCAGGAGAACTCCCAATGCGCCACCCGCCAGCGCGAGCACAATACTCTCGGTCAGCAACTGGACCAGCAGCCGTCCACGCGCAGCCCCCAGCGCGGAACGCACGGCAAATTCGCGCGCACGAAACGCGGCGCGAGAGAGCATCAGGCTCGCCACATTCGCGCACGCGATCAGCAAAACGAATCCCACCGCGCCGAAAAGCATCCAGAGCATGGAGCGGACGTCTTCCACCAGCTTCTCCTTCAGCGGAGTGAGAACGTCAACCTTCCCCGGTTTGCCGTCCAGCATTCCGGGGTGGGCCTTAACATACTGGTTCCTCAGGACAGCCCACTCGGCATTCGCCTGCGCGACCGTCACCCCCGGCTTCAGGCGCCCGAAAACCGCCAGCAGCGGACTCGTCGTATTGGTGAATTGGGCAGGCCTCGTGACCCAGACATCCGCGTCGGCAAATGGAAACTGAAAGCCCGGCGGCAACACACCGACGACAGTGTAAGCGGTCACCGCCAGATTCACCGTCTTGCCCACGATTGAGGGATCGCCGCCGAACCGTCGCCGCCAGAGACCCGCGCTGATCATCGCCACCGGAGCAGAGCCTGGATTGTCTTCCTCAGGACGAAAACTGCGTCCGAGCAGCGGCTCGACGCCCAGGATGCGGAGAAAATTTGCCGAAACGGCCGCTCCTTTCAAGACCTCGGGGCTGGCTCCGCCGGAGAGCGCGATATTCTGCGCCCCTCGCAGAAAGTCGCCCAGTTCCACGAACGACCGCACTGCCGTTTTCGTTTCGTCGTATCGAACCGTGGTAACGCCGGCATACTCCAGCAACCGGTCCGGCTCGCGATATTCGAGCGGCTTCAACAGAACCGCGCGAATCACGCTGAACATTGCCGTCGTGCCGCCGATGCCCAGGGCGATCGAGAAAATCGCGGCTACCGCGAAGCCGGGACTCTTGCGCAGCTGCCGAATCGCGTAGCGAACGTCTTGCATGAGATCCTCCACCCAGACCCAGCCCCAGAGATCGCGCGCCTGCTCTTTGATCAGCGTAATGTTTCCGAAATCGCGCCGCGCCGATTCCGCGGTGTGACCATCCTGCTCGGCGAGCCGAAGATGCGCTTGAATCTCTTCGTCGAGGTCGCGCTCCCGCCGGCGGAAGTTCACGATTCGCTTTCCTTTCGCGCCGGCTTCATCACGCCCGCGATCGCCTCCACCATCTGCTCCCAGCGCGCGTGCTCCGCGGCCAGTTGTTTGCGCCCGGCCGCGGTCAACCGGTAATACTTCGCCCGCTGGTGGCTCTCCGTATGCTTCCACTCGGATGTAACACAGCCCTGTTTTTCGAGCCGGTGGAGGGCCGGATAGAGCGACCCCGTTTCCACCTGTAACACTTCCGCCGACTGCGCCCGAATGGCCTGGCCAATGGCATATCCATGCTGCGAACCCCACTGCAGGGTCCGCAAAATCAGCATGTCGAGCGTCCCCTGCAGCAGATCGATGCGCTTTGGCATGAGTGGCTGTAGAGATTCTACATCCAGACGATGTAGACTGTCTACACGCTCCCCGCGGACTTGAGTCCGTGATCCACGCTACTATCGAATGAATCATGATTCAGACGTTATTCGGCTCAGTGGAACAGGAGCCGACGCTACTCGAAAAGCTGAAGTCCGGCGTCCAGAAGACGCGCGACGGCCTCGTCTCGCGCATCGAAGACGTCATCTCCGGGCGCAAGCAGATTGACGCCGACCTGCTCGACGAGCTGGAATACACGCTCATCAGCGCCGATATCGGGGTTGCCACGACGAACGAGATCCTCGAACGTATTCGCGAGCGTGTCGACCGCAAGCTGGTGGGCGATTCGGGTGAGCTTCGCGGCCTGATCCGCGAGTATCTTCTCGAAGTGCTGGTGCTGAACGAACGGCCGCTGGCTTACGTGGATGAGCCGCCGGCCGTGATCATGGTGGTGGGGGTGAATGGGGCCGGCAAGACCACCACGATTGGCAAACTGGCCTCGCATTTCAAGGCGACCGGGCACACCGTTTTGCTCTGCGCCGCCGACACCTTCCGCGCCGCCGCCATCGAACAGCTCGAAGTCTGGGGCGAACGCACTGAGACGCGCGTGATCCGCCAGCAGACCGGGGCCGACCCGAGCGCCGTGGTGTTCGACGCGCTCCAGGCCGCGAAATCGGCGAAAACCGATTACGTCATTGTGGATACCGCCGGGCGTCTGCAGACCAAAACCAATCTGATGGCGGAACTCGAGAAAATGCGCCGCACCTCCGCCCGCGTGATTCCCGACGCCCCGCACGAAGTGCTGCTGGTGCTCGACGCCACCACCGGCCAGAACGGCCTGGAGCAGGCGCGCAAATTCACCGAAACCTCCGGCGTCACCGGCATCGTTTTGACGAAGCTCGACGGCACCGCAAAGGGCGGCGTCATCGTGGCCATCGCGCGCGAACTCGCCTTGCCGATCCGGTTCATCGGAGTCGGCGAAAGGGTGGAAGATCTGCTTCCGTTCGATCCCGAAGCGTTCATCGATTCGCTGTTCGCCTTATGAGCCACGCGCATATGCGCGAGGCGCTCGACCTCGCGCGCAAAGGCATTGCGCTGGCCGCGCCAAATCCCATGGTGGGCGCGGTGATCGTGCGTGACGGCGAGGTGGTCGGGCGCGGCTTCCATACCTGGGAAGGCCTGAAGCACGCCGAAATTGTGGCTCTGGAAGAAGCCGGAGAGAGCGCTCACGGCGCCACTGTCTACGTCAATCTCGAACCTTGTTCCCACACCGGCCGCACGCCGCCCTGCGTGGATGCGCTGCTGAATGCGGGCATCACGAAAGTGGTGGCGGCGTCATCCGATCCCAATCCTCTGGTCGCCGGCGAAGGATTCCGCAGGTTGAGAGCTTCGGGCATTCAGGTCGAAATCGCGCTCGAGTTTCAGGCCGAAGCGGAGAAACTGAACGAGCCGTTTTTCCATTTCATCCGTACCGGCCGGCCGCTGGTGACATTGAAATCCGCCTCGACGCTCGATGGAAAAATCGCCGCTCCCGAGGACAACAGCGGCTGGATTACGAGCGAGCGCGCCCGCACTCACGTGCAGCAACTGCGCCACGCGTCGGACGCCATCATCACCGGAATCGGCACTGTGCTCGCCGACGATCCTCTGCTGACGGACCGCACGGGTCTGCCGCGGACCCGGCCGCTGCTCCGCGTGGTTCTGGATTCGACGCTGCGGCTCCCGCTCGAATCGCGGCTGGCACAATCGGCGAACGACGATCTCATTGTCGCCGCTACGTCCGCCGCGTCCAGCGATCGCCGCCGGGCGCTCGAAAATCGCGGGATCGCCGTACGATTGTTCGACGGCCCGCGCGGCAGAGTGGATCTCCGAGATGTGATTTCATTGCTCGGAGAACGCCGCTGTTTGTCGGTCATGATCGAGGCGGGCAGCAAGGTGAATTGGGCTGCGCTCGAGTGCGGCGCGGTGGACAAAGTTTATCTTTATTACGCGCCGAAAATCCTCGGCGGATTGCAGTCTCTGCCCATGGCGGGGGGGATCGGACGCATGCGGCGCGCCGACGCCATTCTGCTCGAGCGCACAACGCTGCATCCAATTCCGCCGGACGAATTCGCCGTCGAAGCTTACGTCCGCAAAGACATATAAAAAAGACATATAAATATGTTCACCGGCATCATCGAAGAGTTGGGTACGGTGCAGGCGGCGGGGACGCGTCTCTCGATCGGTTGTTCTCTCGTGTTGTCCGATCTCACGCCGGGCGCCAGTATCGCCGTAAATGGCGTTTGCCTGACCGCAGTCGAGATTCGTCCCGATGGCTTTTCCGCCGATCTGGCGCCCGAGACTCTGGAGCGCAGCAATCTCGGCGATCTCAAACCCGGAGGCCGCGTCAATCTGGAGCGCCCGCTCACGCTGCAGACGCGCCTGAGCGGCCACATCGTGCAGGGGCATGTGGACGGTACGGGCACGCTCGAGGCTTTGCGCGAACTGGGCGACGGAAATTGGGAACTGCTGGTGCAGGTTCCGCGGGATCTCGATCGTTTCCTGGTTTATAAAGGATCGATCTCGATCGACGGCATCAGCCTGACCATCGCGTCAGTCGCTGACGGCCTCGTGAAAGTCGCGATCATCCCGCATACATATAAAGCGACGAACCTGGCCTGCCGCCAACCCGGCGAACGTCTGAACATCGAGTGCGACATGATCGCCAAACACGTCGACCGGCTGCTCCTTCGTCTGAATTAGCTAACGAGTTCCGGAGGTTTGTCAGGCCTTGCAATCGAAGAAGTTCATCGAAGAGAATCGCCTCACGCTGGAG
>CAWBIS010000210.1:0-27930 GCA_963788485.1 Terriglobia bacterium | reverse complement strand
CGCCGAATCGGTGCGCATCAAGGCGGAGGTGGTCTCTTCCGACGAACGCGAATCCGACCTGCGCCGCATTTTGAACTTCGGTCACACTTTCGGGCATGCGCTCGAAGCGGAAACGCACTACACCCGATTCCTGCACGGCGAGGCGATATCCTGGGGTATGCGCGCCGCAACCCGTCTGGCGGAGAGCCTGGACATGCTTCCGCGCGAGGACTCCGCCGCCATCGTGCGCGTGCTCGATGCCTACGGGCCGATCCCTAAATGCGACGGCATCAGCCGCGTCGATCTCCAGGTCCGGCTGATGCGCGACAAGAAAACCATCCAGAACCGCATTCACTTCGTACTTCCGGTAAGAATCGGTGAAGTCGTCGTGCGCTCGGATGTCCCCATCGCCGCAGCTCAGAACGCGATTGAACATTCGCTCGCCGAATGCCGTTCACAGTCGCTGGCGGAATGCCGCAGCTGATACAGGAGCCCCCCGCGGGCTCAACCCCCGAGGGCGCGCGCTCGGAACAGGAAGCGTCCCGCTGGGTGCGCTCGATGTTCGGCCGCGTGGCTCCTCGCTACGACCTCGCCAACCATCTGCTTTCCGCCAATATCGATCGCTACTGGCGGAATCGCACAGTAGCGCGCGTGCGGGAGTTCCTCGATCGCCCCGCAACGAACGTACTGGATCTGGCCTGTGGCACCGGCGATCTGTTGATCGCCCTGGAGAAAGCCGCCGGGCGCCGGTTGATCGGAAGCGATTTCTGTCATCCCATGCTCACGGGCGCGCGCACGAAACTGGAGCGGCGCCGCTTACGCTCGGCGCTGGTGGAATCCGACGCCCTTGCGTTGCCTTTCCGGGATGCCAGCCTCGACCTGATTACGATTGCTTTCGGATTTCGCAATCTGGCAAATTATCGTGCGGGCCTCGGCGAGATGAGGCGCGTGCTGCGCCCCGGCGGCGCGTTGGCGATCCTCGAGTTCACGCAGCCGCCGAACCGCGGGTTCGCCGCAGTCTACAACTGGTATTCGCATAAGATGCTGCCGGTGGTCGGAGGCGCCATATCCGGCGCGCCGGAGGCCTATGCCTATCTTCCGGAATCGGTGCGGAAATTTCCCGGCGCTACCGGCCTGGCCTTGATGATGAAGGACGCGGGCTTTGCCTCAGTCGATTGGGAATATCTCACCTTCGGCATCGCGGCGCTCCATATCGGCCGCGTGCGGGCTTAGCTGGAACGGGTCGCAAGCGGGACCTCGACCAGGGCAGCCTCTCCCATCGCGCGCTTCTTATGCCCGCCGATACACACACCCGACAGCGCGCATTCCTGACATCGGCCCGAAGGCATGGTTTCCGGAACCAGGCGCGGCTCGGCTCCGAGCCAGTAGAGGAAGTTCGCCATCACGCAATAACCCGTCGCCGCAAACCAGACCATCGCGCCGCCCACAAACAGCGTGAATGACGCCCACCAGTGGCTGTGCACGAGCGTGAGCGCCGAGGCGATATTGATATTAATCCCGACAAAAAGATAAATCCGTCGCTCCAGATACCAGCGGTCCGTCTGCATGAAATAAAGATTCCACCGCGTCGGCGTCTTTGAGCCAAGCATCGGGGTAAAGCCGAATAAGCGCAGCACATTTCCCACCGGACAAAATCCTGTAAAAGCGACGCCGATGGAAATCAGGCCGGTCGCCGAAACGCCCAATATCCACAGTGGGTTGACGAGGAGCGCCATCGCCGTGCTGGCCAGCAGGACGATTCCGGCAATCAGCCAGACGGTTCGCTCGATGTACCACTTCGAGGTAGGAACTATATAGACGCCAGAGCGCAATGCCATTGTCGGACTATATCATCGGAATAAAATCGAAATCAATTTGACCTGGTATTTTTCCTGGCTGGCCAACGAGTTCCCCTGGAACAGGTACGCGGCCACGATAAACTCACTCATGCAGCCACCCGAAGGAGCGAACCGTGGACGTAACCGCAGCCGATTTTCGCCAGCACTTTGAAATACTCTCGGACGAGGCACTACTCGAAACCAACCGCGACGATCTCGTCGAAGTGGCCCGGCAATGCTATGACGAAGAAATCGCGCGCCGGGGGTTGAACGCCGCCGAAGAACCGGCTGAAACACCGGCTGAGATCGCAGGACCGCCGGTCGGGGATGGCCCGAAAATGGTTCAGATCGCCACATTCCTGTCTGGTGAAGAATTAAACCTGGCGCGGGGCCTGCTCGACGAAGCGTCCATTCCGTACCACGTGGTGAATCCGCTCGCGGCATTGGGCGGCATCGAACTTCGCTTGATGGTGCCTGCGGATCTGGAGGAGCAGTCCCTCGAGATTCTCGCCTATGAGGTTTCCGAAGAGGAGTTGGCCGCGCAGGCCGAAGCGGCCGGAATGATGGAACAAAGTTCCGAAGAAGAGCTACCGGATGCGGACGATTAGGGCCGCCCGTTTCCCCTTCCTGTCCACGCGCTCGATCACGGATCGCTCGACAGCAGCCTTCGCGTCGACCACCGTGGCAAATGCCCCTACGTGCCGGAATCCATTGCCTTCGGCATTATGGTGAACGGCATCAAACGCATGCCATTTCCCATCGTTGACGACATGTCCCAGATGACGGTCGTCGTCCGACAACGCGCAGATGTCCTTGCCGTCCCGCCACACCGCCATGCCTATGCTGGCAATCCGCTCCCAGTCCATGGCTGTCTGTTTTGATAATAACTCCGCCTGAGACTCACTGTCTCCATCGCCGCAACTGCGTCGACACACCGGCGCAGATCGCCACCACCGCCAGCGTCGCCAACCCGCCTCCGGCTACGCTCCAGACGGCCCCGAACCAGGCCGCCGTCCAGCCGGATTCGACCGCTCCAAACTGGTTGGACGAACTGATGAAGATGCTGGTGAAGGCCAGCACGCGCCCGCGCACGTAGTCCGGCGTCTTCGTCTGAATGAGCGATTGCCGCAGAACCACGCTGACGTTGTCGAAAGCGCCCACCAGAACCAGCATGGCGAGCGAGAGCCAGAGCGAACGGGAAACGCCGAAGACGATGGTGGCAGCCCCAAACCCTGCAACGGCCCACAGCAGCACAATTCCCGCGCGCCGGATCTTCGGCGAATGCGCCAGCGTCAGAGCCATTGTCACCGAACCCACCGAGGGGGCGGCGCGCAGCCAGCCGAGCCCGCTTGCTCCCGCATGCAGAACATCCGCCGCGTAGATTGGCAGAAGTGCGGTGGCCCCGCCGAAGAGCACGGCAAAAAGATCCAGCGAAATCGCCGAGAGGATCAGTTTGTTTTTGCGGACGAAATCCATGCCTTCGAGCAGCGACCTGTTGTTGGGCGAAGGCGTTCTCGCGGCCGGCCGGCTGCGGTAGCGTATGGCGAAAAAGCTGAGCAGCGTCAAAGTCGAGCACACCATGAAAACCCAATAAACGACCTCGCTCCCCACCGTTGCGAGCAGAATTCCCGCGATGGCCGGACCACTCACATTCGAGATTTCCTGCAGGCTGCTGTTCCACGTGATCGCGTTGCCCAGTGCGTCCGGTTCCACGATGTGGGGCAAAAGCGCCTGTCGCGCCGGCCATTGAAACGCTCGCCCGAACGCCGCCAGAAAAAGGCACGAATAGATGACGGCAACGGATCGGTAACCCACTACCAAAGGCACCGACGCCGCCAGCAAAAGCAGTTGCGAGAGGACCATGGTGCGCCGCCGATCGTATCGGTCCGCCACATGCCCCGCAAAGAGCGCGAACAGCAGAAACGGCGCAACCTGCACGAATCCGACATTTCCCAGCACCAGCGCGGATCGCGTTTGCAGGTACAGATCCCAGCTGACGGCAACCGAAAGCATCTGCGCGCCGAACGAAGCCAGCGCCAACCCGGCGAGCATGAATCGATAATCGCGGGAGCGAAAAGCCGAATAAGCGTCCAACCTACGAGCTTCGCATCACCCTTCCCCTCGATCACCCTGCCCGTGCACGGCAGACCTCAGCGCCAGGTCATCAACGTCAGGTTCGGGGAGAACGGCTTGATCTCCGGCAGCTGCCCTTCATCCGCAGCCAATCTGCGACGTGTTGGCAATCCTCCTCGCCCGCAGATCGACAAACTCCCCGCGGATCCCGGCCCTTACTGTTGGAAAATTGTCTTTGTATGTTAATTAACCATGTGCACATTCACGTGAAGCCGGAATCCGTAGACGCCTTCCGCGAAGCTTCCAAAGAAAACGCCCGCCACAGCGTACAGGAGCCGGGAATCGCCGTATTCGAACTCCTGCAGCAGGTCGACGATCCCACGCGCTTCCTGCTCATTGAGGTCTATCGCGAGGCCGACTCTCAATCTCGCCACAGAGAAACGCCCCACTACGCCGTCTGGCGCGATACCGTAGCCGGGATGATGGCCGAGCCGCGCGTCAGCGTCAAATATGCCGCCGTTTGAATTCGCCACGGCGGGACGTATCATTTTCGGACCCGGGACATTCGCCCAACTGGACTCCGTCGCTGCCGGCTACGGCAGTAAGCCACTCCTCGTCACCGGCAATCGCGGCGCCGCATTCCGCGTGAACGGCGAACCCACCATCGCTCTCATCCGCGAGGGCGTCGAAGCTTTTCGCGAGCAAAGCTGTGACATGGTGATTGCCGTTGGCGGCGGCAGCGCCATCGATGCAGGCAAAGCCATCGCCGCTGCGGCTGCGAACCCGGGCGATCTCCTCGATTACCTCGAAGTCATCGGTAAAGGCCGTCCCCTCGACTCCGCGCCCTGGCCCTTCATCGCAGTCCCCACCACCGCCGGCACCGGTTCCGAAGTCACCCGCAACGCCGTGCTCGGTTCGCCGGAGCACCGCGTGAAGGTCAGTCTGCGCAGCCCGCTCATGCTGCCGCGCGTGGCTATCGTCGATCCCGAACTTACGCGCTCGCTCCCGCCGGACATCACCGCCGGCACCGGGCTCGATGCGCTCACGCAACTGATCGAGCCCTACGTCTCGACGCGCGCCAACCCGATGACGGACAATTTCTGTCTCGACGGCATTCGCCGCGCCGCCGCCAGTTTGCCGCGCGCGTATGCGAACGGAGACGACGCCGAAGCGCGGGAAAACATGTCGTGGGCCAGCCTGCTCGGCGGGCTGTCTCTCGCCAACGCGGGTCTCGGCGTGGTGCACGGATTCGCCGCGCCCATCGGCGGCATGTTCCACGCACCGCACGGCGCCGTCTGCGCCGCTCTGCTGGCGGCGGGCATGCGCGTTAACGTGCGAGCGCTGTGCCAGCGTGAACCGCAAAATCCCGCGCTCGACCGCTATCGCGTCATTGCCCGCATTCTCACCGAAGATGCCGGCGCCATTCCGGAAGATGGGCCGCAGTGGGTCGAAAATCTGACCAGACAACTCGGCATTCCGCCGCTGCGGGCTTACGGTATCCGCGGCCCCGATGTACCGCAACTGGTGGCGAAAGCCGCTCTCGCCAGCAGTATGAAGGCTAATCCGATTTCGCTCACGGCAGCCGAGTTGACGGCGGTAATTGAGTCGTCTCTATAACGTAGTTGCCGACTTTTTCCACGTGTACCTCTAAATCGCCCTTCCCGTCGACGCCGAACGCCGGGGCAAATCGCCCGCCCCAAACGATTTCGCTGTAGCGATATGAATAACGCTGGTGCACCGTCTGCGCGAACGTTTCATCCCACGCCTTCACCAGCACCAGGAATTCGGCTTGCAACGCTTCCAGTTCAGCCGGCGATCTGCCGTAGAGCGGGCTCTCGGAATCGATCGGATGAACAACCGTCCACATCAACGGGAACATCATGATTTTTTCCCGCTCCAGCCTGAGGATTTTGAATTCGCGCCGCGAACCGCCGTCCGAGCGATCGACCGTCATCATCATCAGCGTCGCCGCCGGTTCGATCAGCGTATTCGCCCGGCGGTTCACCATGCGGAACTGGAAACTCCAGCCGTCCTGGTACGGCGCGACCAGCGCTTTCTCACTGAAGCCAATCCGCGCCGACGGCCGCGAAACCCGGCCAAACAGCAGGCCCGTCGCCACCGCGATTCCCATCAGACCCGCCAGCGCTTCGAAGGCCGCGACGCTGTTCGCGGGCACGCTGCGCGGCGCCACGGCGCCGAATCCAACCGTGGTCAACGTCTGCGCGCTGAAGAACAGGCATTGCAACAGCCGGCTGTGAGTCGCCGCCGCCTCGCCCAGCAGGGCGTCCGATCCCAGCGAATAGTAAACGGCCGCGAAAATGAAATTCACCAGCGCATACGCAAGCAGAATCCATCCGAAGAATCCGCTCCACGAAATGCTGACCAGATGCAGATACGGATGCACATCGCGCCAGTTCGTGCCTCGCCGCGATACGTTGAAACTCCCGTCGGGATTGATGATTCTGCGCAGTGGCCCGTCGTACCGCTGGGTCAGGCCGGGATCGAATGTCGGTTTCCGCATAGCCACGAGTGTAGCCGCACGGCTGGCGCATGCCGGCTGATGCATCATAGGTGGGATGAATCAAAACCGGGTCGCACTGGTGACCGGCGCGTCTTCCGGCATTGGCCGCGCCTGCGCGGAGATGCTTTCCGCTCGCGGCCTTCGCGTCTACGGCGCTTCCCGGACCACTTCGGCGAATGCTTCTTTCGAATCGCTGTCGATGGATGTGCGGGATGAATCCTCCGTCAACGCCGCCGTCGCGCAAATCATGAAGCGCGAGCGCCGCCTCGACGTGTTGGTGAATAATGCCGGCATCGCCATCGCGGGCGCCGTCGAAGACACCTCGATTGAGGAGGCGAAGGAGCAGTTCGAAGCCAATTTCTTCGGCGTGCTGCGTGTATGCCGGGCCGTGCTGCCCGTCCTCCGCGGCCAGGGGTCGGGAGCCATCGTAAACATCGGATCCATCGGCGGTCTCATTGCCATTCCGTTTCAGGGCCTCTACAGCGCCTCCAAGTTCGCTCTCGAAGGACTGAGCGAATCGCTGCGCATGGAAGTCGCACCCTTCGGCGTGCGCGTCGTGCTGATTGAGCCCGGCGATCATCGGACCTCGCTGACGCACAATCGTCACGCAACAGAGGCATCCAAAATCAATCCCGCGTACCGCGATCGGTGCGGGCGCGCCGTGGCCAAGATGGCCGCGGACGAACAACATGGCGCCGACCCCGCGGCCGTCGCCCGGCTGCTTTATCGCGTCATCGATCTCTCACGCCCGCGCCTTCGCTACACCGTCGGCCCCGCGCCCCAGCGGGCCGCCGTCTGGCTGAAACGGCTGATGCCCTACGCCGTCGTCCAGAAGGCGATGGACTTCTATTATTTGCGCTGATATGCGGGGTTGCCGAAAGTTATCACTCGAAAGGAAACCTTGCGCAACGGACGCGCAAGGCCGAAAATCCAGGCATGAAGCCATTTCTCGCCGCAGGTCTGTTCGCCGCTCTTGCCTGCTTGTGTCAGGCGCAGTTTGCCGGTTCGATTCCCTTGAACGCGAAGATCTATGTGGATAAGGCCAGCGGCTTCGACCATTACCTCGCCGCCGCCATCGAGAAGCGGCACGTGCCGGTCACCATAACCAGCCAGAAGGATCAGGCGGACTATGAACTCGACGCTCTGTCGGGCGCCAGCATCGTCTCGCCGGCCGATCTTTCAAGTCTGTGGCTGCATGGTTATGGGGAAGCCGGCATTCGCGTGGTGAATCTGCATACCGGCGACATGGTGTTCACCGCGAGGTTCGACCGCAACGCATCGCTCCACGACTGGGAGGCTGCCGCCAAAGTTTGCGCCAGCCGTATTCGCATGGCTGTGAACCGGGCGCAGAGCCGTCAGCGGTACGCGGATCCAATCCTCGATTTCTAACGAAGGCAGGGGGGATGCGAAGGCAGGGCGGGATGGCTATCCTGCCGGCGATTGGTAATCGCCACTGTCCGGTTGCAAACAAAGGGAGGCGGCCGATTGCAACCGGCCGCGAATTCCCCGACCCCTAAATAACGTCGACGCCCATCGATCTCGCGGTACCCTTGACGCTGCGGATCGCCGCCTCGACATCGAAGCAATTCAAATCCGGCATCTTGATCTTCGCGATCTCTTCAACCTGCGCCGCGGTGATTTTGCCGACCTTCGTCTTATGCGGCTCGGCCGACCCCTTGGCGATCGCCACCGCCCGCTTGATCAGCACCGGTACCGGCGGCGTTTTCGTGATAAACGTGAACGAGCGGTCCGAGAAAATCGTGATGACCACCGGAATGATCAGCCCTTCCTGATCCTTGCCCGACGTTCTCGCGTTGAACGCCTTGCAGAACTCCATGATGTTGACGCCTTGCGGACCGAGCGCCGTGCCGACCGGCGGCGCCGGCGTCGCCTTCCCCGCCGGAATCTGCAACTTTACCGAGCCTGTTACTTTCTTCGCCATTCCAAAAACCTTTCGTCTGAGTCTTTATAACGAGCGGGCGCTTACGCGGTCTTTTCCACCTGCAGGAAGTCCAGCTCAACCGGGGTTGCCCGGCCAAAAATCGTAACCAGTACACGCAGCGTGTTGCGCTCCGGATTGATCTCGTCCACCTTACCCTGGAAGTTCGCAAACGGCCCGTCGATGATGCGCACCGTCTCGTTCTTCTCGAACGTCATCTTCGGACGCGGACGCTCGGCCGTCGTCTGCCGATAGAGCATCTTGTTGATCTCATCGGCGCTCAGCGGCACCGGCGTCTGTCCGCCGCCGACGAAACCCGTGACGCGCGGCGTATCTTTCACGCGGTGCCACAGCTCGTCGTTCATATCCATCTGCACCACAACGTAGCCGGGGTAAAGCAATCGCTTGCTCGTGACCTTTTTCCCGTTGCGCAGTTCCACCACTTCCTCTTCCGGAATCAGGATCTGCCCGATGGAATCGGAAAAACCAAAAGCCTCCGCGCGCGTGCGCAGCGATTCGGCCACCTTGCGCTCAAAACCGGAATAGGTGTGGATGATGTACCAGTGCTTGGTTTCCTCCGCGAGAGAATCCTCCGCAAGAGGAGCTTCCTCCGCCAGAGCCACTTCCGGCTCAAGCGGAATATCCGGCGGCCCGTCGCTTCCCATCGGTCCGTTCGATCCGAAGTCTTCGTGGAAATTATCGATGTCGGACATGTTACTTTACGAGCGCCGCCTCGGCAGCCACAACCGTCTTCTGCAGCACCGTATCGACCACCTTGAAGTATGCGGCGAAAATAAACACGCTTACGATCACCACGAGAGTGGTCGATTGCACTTTTTCGCGGTTCGGCCACGTCACCCGCTTCATCTCGCTGCGGATATCGCCGAGATAACTGCGTGTGCTCTCGATCCAGCTTTGTTGCTTAACTTCCAGTTCGCCAGCCATAGCTTCGCTCTTCTTCTTTTCCGCGGTTGTCAGTTTCCTGGGAATTCTGGCAGGGGCGGAGGGATTCGAACCCCCAAAAACGGTTTTGGAGACCGCCGGTTTGCCGTTGAGCCTACGCCCCTGTTCAGGTGGGTTCGTTACCAGTGTACATGAAAAGCGCCAGGGGCGCAGAAACGCCCCGTTTCGCGCGATCCCGGCAAAACCGCTACTTCGTCTCGCGATGCGGATGATGCTTCCGGCAATGCGGACAGAACTTCTTCATTTCCAGACGCTCAGTCGTCGTCTTCTTGTTTTTCGTGCTTGTGTAGTTCCGGTTCTTGCATTCCTGACACTGGAACGTAATGATTTCTCTTGGCATGAGCTTCCTACCTCAACTCTCGTGTATTAGTCCAAAATCTCCGACACGGTACCCGCGCCGACTGTCCTGCCGCCTTCGCGAATGGCGAACCGCAATCCCTTGTCCATGGCGACCGGCGTAATCAGCTCGACCACCAGTTGCACGCTGTCGCCCGGCATCACCATTTCCGTGCCTTCGGGCAATTCCGCCACGCCCGTCACGTCCGTCGTGCGGAAGTAGAACTGCGGCCGGTAGCCTTTGAAAAACGGCGTGTGCCGCCCGCCTTCTTCTTTCGACAGCACGTAAACTTCGCCGCGAAACTTCTTGTGCGGCTTGATCGAGCCCGGCTTCGCGATTACCTGTCCGCGCTCCACTTCCGTCTTTTCCACGCCGCGCAGCAGCAGGCCCACATTGTCGCCCGCACGGCCCTCGTCGAGCAGTTTCTTGAACATTTCGACGCCGGTCACCACCGTCTTGCGCGTGTCCCGGAAGCCGACTATTTCCATTTCCTCGCCCACCTTGCAGATGCCCTGCTCGATGCGCCCCGTCACGACCGTGCCGCGGCCCTGAATCGAGAAGATATCTTCGATCGGCATCAGGAACGGTCTGTCGATCACGCGTTCCGGCATCGGGATATAGGTGTCGACCGCTTCCATCAGCTCGTCGACCGTCTTCTCCCACTGCGGCTCACCGTTCAAAGCGCCCAGCGCCGAGACGCGAATCACCGGCAGATCGTTGCCCGGGAACTGATAGCTCGTCAGCAGTTCCCGCACTTCGAGCTCGACGAGGTCGAGCAGTTCGGGGTCGTCCACCATGTCGACCTTGTTCATGGCGACGACAATATAGGGAACGCCCACCTGGCGGGCCAGCAGAATGTGTTCGCGGGTCTGGGGCATGGGGCCGTCGGTCGCAGCGACGACGAGTATCGCGCCATCCATCTGCGCCGCGCCCGTGATCATGTTCTTGATGTAATCGGCGTGGCCGGGGCAATCGACATGCGCGTAGTGCCTCTTCGCCGTCTCGTACTCGACGTGCGAGGCCGCGATGGTGATACCGCGGGCTTTTTCTTCCGGCGCGTTGTCGATCGAATCGAACGAGCGGAACGACACCTTCGGATTGTGCTTCGCCAACACCTTCGTGATGGCCGCCGTCAGTGTGGTCTTGCCGTGATCGATATGCCCGATCGTCCCGATATTGACATGCGGCTTGCTGCGGTCAAATTTCTCTTTACCCATGGAAAAAATCGTTCCTTTGAAATCTTCGGGGAAACACCCGAGCGCAAAGGCAGCTAATCGAGCGACCGTTTGCGCGGTTCAATCCAGAGCGCAAAGCCCGCTGTTCGGGCGTCTTGCGCGGTTCAATCCTGAGCGCAGAGTCCGCTGTTCGGGCGTCTTGCGCGGTTCAATCCGGAGCGCAAAGGCGGCCACTCGGGCCGCCGTTTTGCGCGGTTCAATATGGAGCCGTTGACCAGGATTGAACTGGTGACCTCGTCCTTACCAAGGACGCGCTCTACCAACTGAGCTACAACGGCCAAAAATCTGGTGGACAGGGGAGGATTCGAACCTCCGTAGCACTGAGTGCGACAGATTTACAGTCTGTTGCCATTAACCGCTCGGCCACCTGTCCGGGTATTTTAAATCAACAACTTAGCAGTGCCTTCTGCTCGGACACGTGCCAATTGGTCCCATTGTTTGGGCCATTGTTTTTTGGACAGCGGCCCACAACTCGTTATGATACCGCATAGGGTAACGTGCCGGAAGCTCGCATCGGGATGCAGGACGCTTTGCTGACGTAAGCGAACTATGACACTGTATTCGTACATCGTCGTTCACGACACCGGATTCTCCCCGAATCCGTTCTTCGGGTATTGCACATTGGCGTGCTGCAAACCTGAAATCAGGCGAAGAGCGCACGGGGGCGATTGGATCATCGGCTTGACGCCCAAAGCGCAGGGAAACAAGGTCGTCTACTTCATGCGGGTGGACGAAGTTATGGACTTCGGTCGCTACTGGAACGACAGACGCTTCCGTCAAAAAAGACCTCGGCACGACAACGATGTTCAGGTTCGATGTGGCGACAACATCTACGAACCACTGCCGGACGGAAGCTTCCGACAGCTCCCGTCAATGCACTCAGACGGTCAAAACGAACATCCCGCGAACAAGGATCACGACCTTGCGGGGAAGAATGTTCTGGTCTCCGAGACCTTCGCATATTTCGGATCAAAGCCGGTCACCCTTCCGGCAGAGCTCGAATGCCTCATCGCAGGAAGAGGTCACCGCTGCCATTTCTCTGACGATGAGAAAACTCATTTCCTCGAATTTGTTGGCAAGTCGAAATTTGGCGTCCAAGGACCCCCTCGGAAGTGGCCGAAGAACGACGACTCGTGGAAGAGTGCCGCCTGTGGGAAGCGATGAGAATCATCTTGAGCCGCAAGGGATTCGATTCGTCTGCTGGCAAGAAGCCGAGCCCGATCTTCCCGGACGGCACGATGGTCTCGCTTCCGATTCCAGACAAGTCGTCAACCATCGCCTACAACGAGATTGCCGGGAATGGCACTGCGTCAATCGGAGAACTGGTTCATGACTTGGCCGGAATCCCGCAGACGCACCGTGCCCATCTGGACCCTGACGTTTCGGCCCATTCGATTCCGAGGTCGGAAGGATGGCGACCGTTGTTCGGACAGGTCGGTGCCGCTGAAAAACATCTTGAAAATCAGGGCGTGGGAATCGGAGATGTGTTTCTGTTCTTCGGTCTGTTTCGCAGGGTGGTGAAATCCGGTAGCCGCTGGAACTATGTTCGTGGCTCCAACCCTATTCACTTAATCTTCGGATGGCTTCAGGTTGCGGAACGGGTCGCCGTCTCGAACTGGCCTGCTGGCTCTTCGTGGGCGCTTCGACACCCGCACTTCCGGCGAGAGTCGGACCCGACGAACGTTCTCTACATCGGAGCCGAGCGCCTTGCGCCGCCCGCTCTCAAATCCCTCTCGATTCCGGGCGCCGGACTCTTTTCTAACTTCTCACCGGAATTGCAACTATCTGAACCAGGGAGCCGCCTTCCGAGCCAGTGGCTGCTTCCAGCGTGGTTCCATCCGGGCCGGCGGCGGTCAGCGCTGACGTATCACGGCGATCTCTCCCGCTGGCGCACGTCGCCGGCTGGCGTGACGCTGGATTCTGCGGCGCGGGGCCAGGAGTTCGTCCTGGACTGCGATGATTATCCAGAGGCAAACGATTGGCTCCGGGATCGTCTGGACCTGTGGAAACCAATCACCTGATCGCGGCAAATCGGGGCATCGTCACGCAACCTCCAGCGTGTCCACCATGTGGGACGGTTCGGGTATCTGATCGCCGTCCTCACGCATGGCGCGAAGATGCTGCTGGAGCGCTTCGCGTATCAGTTCTTCAGTTTCCTCAAGGGTGAATCCCAGCGCCACGCAGCCTGGAAGGTCGGGAATGTACGCGCCCCACCCGTTCGAAGACTTCTCGTAGATCACCGCGTATTTCATTGTTTCAGCCCCGCTTGTTTCAGAATAGACGAAAGTGTGCCAGGAGGCACCTCAATCGATGGGTGTCCCGGAACCGTGACTTTGCCCGGCTTCGTCGGATGTACGAACTGGCGGTGACTGCCTTCTTTATTCCTGAGGACCCACCCGTCTTTGGCGAGAACTTTGAGTACATCGCGTACCTTCATGACGGAAGCAGTCTGCCAATAAGCTTACTACTCCCTGGGTTCAGGGCCGAAGCGGATGAAAGCGACAGATTTTCCAAGGCGCAATTGGCGCCATTTGTTGGGCTACTCTGGGGAACCATGTGCAACTGTCTGCAACCATGGCATCTGTGGAAATCATTGAAAAGGTGGGTGTTGGGGGCCGTGCAGAGCTTTAAAGTGAAGATTTACAGTCTGTTGCCATTAAGCCCTGCCGACCCGAGAAAAGGCGGGACGACGCGTCGAATGCCATGAGGGTAAACCGTGATTCGCGCAAGCGGGGTTGGGCAGATCTGCCGCCGATTGACTATCGGTCTCCGCGTGTTCGCTCCAACGGTCAGGCGGACTGCAATCCGCCGCAGGTTTCAAACCCAGCGTCGAGGCGCGGGCACTCGCGCCCAATCGCTCAAAAATTCAGCAGAGACTTCCGCAGCGCGTCTTCATAAGCCTGGCGCGCCTCCGCCGCCTTTTCGCCGGCGTCCTTCTCGTCCAGCACCGCCCTGTCCCAGGTCTCCCAATCGCGCATGGAGTGGTCCGGTAACGCCAGTCGCTCCTCCGTGTGAATCGCCGTGATCCAGACCTCTACAGCCGCCTTGTAGGCTGCGAGGAGACCATCGAGATGGGGCTGCTCCTGAACTTCCTGAACTTCCTCGGTTTCCATATGAGTCTCCCTCAGACTTAAACCGCGATGTGCCGGAAGGCCCAGAACAGGAATCCGGACAACATCATCGCCACCGGCAGAGTCAGCACCCACGCCATCAGCAGGTTCTTCACCGTAGCCCACTGCAGGCCCGACCGGTTCGCCGCCATCGTGCCCGCCACGCCCGAGGACAACACATGCGTCGTACTCACGGGCAGCCCCAGGATGTCCGCGGTGCTGATCGTCAGCATCGCCGTGATTTCCGCCGCCGCGCCCTGCCCGTACGTCAGGTGATCCTTGCCGATCTTCTCGCCCACCGTAACCACGATGCGCTTCCAGCCGATCATCGTCCCCAGACCCAGCGCGATCGCCACCGCAACCTTCACCCAGGTCGGAATGAACTTGGTTGAAACGTCGATGTGTTTCTTGTAGTTCGTCAGAACCTTGTTATCGTCCTCGCTGAACTGCGCGTGCCCGGATTTCTCCACCAGGCGAATGGCTTCGCTCACCAGATACATCTCATTGCGGATGTTGCCCTGCCGGTCGGCCGGCACATTCTTGAGCATGTTGAAGCCCGACACCTGATTGGTGATGTCGTTGATCTCCTGTCGCAGCGCCAGCATCGTGTTGTCGTTGAATTTTTTGGTGCGGATATAGTTCTCGATATCGTCGCGGGTGTCGGCTACCACCGCGTTGGGGTTGACGTACTTGCTGATCACCTGCACGGTTTGCTGCGAGACCGCGAGAAAGTCCGCCGTTTGCGCCGGAGTAACGGCATGGTTCAACGCGTACGCCGTCGGCACGGTGCCGACGAGGATCAGCATGATCAGGCCCATCCCCTTCTGCCCGTCGTTCGACCCGTGCGAGAAACTGACGCCCGTGCATGTCAGCCAGAGCAGAAAGCGGATCCACAAGGGTGGCGGCTCGGTGCCGGAGGGCGCTTCATACAGCCGCTTGTCTTTGATGAGAGCCTTCGAAACCAGCAGCAGGAGCGCCGACACGGCAAAACCGATCACCGGCGAGATCAGCAGGCTTTCGCCGATCTTGGTCGCCTGACCCCAGTCCACGCCGCTGGTGGCCGATCCCGCCGGCGCCATTAACTGATTGGCGATACCCACCCCGATGATCGAACCGACCATCGTATGCGAGCTCGATGCGGGCAGGCCGAAGTACCAGGTCCCGAGATTCCAGATGATCGCCGCAATCAACAGCGCGAACACCATCGCGAACCCGGCCCCGCTGCCCACCTGCAGAATCAGCTCCACAGGCAGCAGTGTGATGACCGAGAATGCCACCGCGCCTCCGGATGTGAGAACTCCCAGAAAGTTGCAGAAACCCGACCACACCACCGCGATATGTGGCTCCATCGAATGCGTGTAGATGACCGTCGCTACGGCATTCGCCGTGTCGTGGAAGCCATTGACAAACTCGAAACCCAGAGCGGTCAGGAGCGCCACCCCCAAAAGCAAAAATGCGTAGACCGAGGTCGTACGCACCGGCCCCATGTCGGCGGCAATGCTGACGCCGGTGTATACGCAACCGACCAACAAGGCGATGCCAAATACGATCATGCCGATTTTGCCCGGGTTACGGGACAGTTTTGCCTGTATAGCGGGCGAGGAAGCCGCGGTAGCCATAAATCTCCTTACAGCGAGTCAGTCTACTGGTTTTTGCGTTGCGGCATATTTAACATTCCGTGACAATGAGGTTTCAGTCGGCGACAGGGGCCCGGTAACCGAACTCAAAAAAAATTTACCGGTATCTTTGCAGCAACTTGGGAGATTCCGGCGGCGCGGCGCACAAGCCCGATGCTACCTTCCGATCAAGAACCGGTCGGTACCCATGACCGCATCGGATCGCTAAACCGTACAGTGCTCGAGCCTCTGGTCGCGGCGAATGCATGAAACAATGGGCGGCAGGCGCTCCCGTTATTGGTGCGGCCCCGGTTTCAGCCGGGAAACCAAACTGATTTGGGGCGCCCCAGATAAAAATTACTTCACTGATTCAATAAAGGAACGCTGCTTAATGGCGGCGGAGCCGGTAAACTCGCAAGAAAAGCCCGAATATCCGCCAGATCCGCGTCCGGCGCGACCTTGGTTGTGTAAGGCGGCATTGCGCCCGCGGGATGCCGCACATAAGCGATCAAAGCCGCCGTGGGCAGGACTTTGGGAGCAAGCCGCGCCCCGGCTCCGCCCTGCCCCGCATACCCGTGGCACTCGTAGCAGCCATCTTTTATATAAAGGCGCTTGCCATTTTCCACATTCCCGCCGGCCGCGGCCTGAGCGCCGGACACCGCGGGCAGCAGCAAGGCCAGAAAGCAGACGGCCAGCGCGGCTGTCCCGATTCCGAATTCGTTTTTATTCGTGTTCATTCGTGGCCAAATTCTTATCGAGGCTGCGTCACCACATCGATCAAATAAGGATTTCCGCGCTTGACCGCCGCAATCCCGCGCCGGATCGCCGGCCCCAGCGCCGCCGGATCCGAAACCGGACCCTCCGCCTCCACGCCCATGCTCCTCGCCATCTGCGCGTAATCGATATTCGGGCTTGTGATCGTAGTCCCGATCCCGCAGGTATCGATCCCGCGGTTATGCTGGTTCGCCATGCGCTGCAGATGCATGATCTCCATGTGGTACGCGCGGTTGTTATGCATCAACGTCAGCATCGGAATTTTGTGATGCGCCGAAGTCCACAGCGTTCCCGGTGCCATCATCAGATCGCCGTCGCTCTGGATGCAGACGCTGAGACGCCCGTGTTTCCTGTTCGCAACCGCCGCGCCCAACGCCGCCGGCGCCATGTATCCCACGCCTTCCCCGCCCGCCCCGCCGATGTAGTGATAGTGCTTGTTGAAATCCCACAGCCGCAGCGGCCAGTAACTGATCCAGATCGTATCCGACACCAGAGACCAGTCTTCGTTTTTCAATTGCGCCCACAACTCTGCCGACATGCGCGCCGTGCTGATGGGGCTCGCATCCCACGCGTAAGTGGCGTTCGTCCGGTTCTGCTCGAGCGACCGCCGGCTCGCTTCCGCCAGCTTCGTCCCACGGGCCTGAAACACCCGTTTGCGATCCGGCGTGATCTCGCGTTTCACCGCCTCGATGAGTGAAGGCAGCGTCGCTTCCGCATCGGCCGCGATCGCAATGTCCAAATCCTGGAATCGCTGGAAATTCTGGTAATTCGCTTTATAGAAAAGGTCGCTCGAACTGATCGAAACCAGCTTCGTTCCCGGCTTGATAATCGACCGCGGAATGACTCGCGTTTGCCCACCCAGCGCATGCACAACACCGTAAAAATCGTAGGTCTCCAGACCCAGGATCACATCCGCATTGCCGACCACCGTGCGCGAATCCCACGACTGATTCAAAGGATGCCGCGAGGGGAAATTCATCCGCCGATGCTGATCGATCACCGCGCATTGGAGTAGTTCGGCCAGTTCCACGAGCGACGCGAGCCCCGCCGGAGTGCGCGCCGAGCGCGATGTCACGATCACCGGATTCTCCGCCGCCACCAGCATCTTCGCGACTTCGTTCACGGTGTTTTCGTCGCCTGCCGGAGGCGCGGGCACAACGTACTTCGGCACTCGCGGAGGATCGTTCGCAGGCACGGGCCGCTCCTGCAGCTCGGAATCGGCGACCAGCACCACCGGCATCGTGGGCGGCGTCATCGCCAGCTGGTAGGCGCGCACGGCCGATTCGCCGAAATGCTGCAGGGACGCCGGATTGTCGTCCCACTTGGTGAACTCCCGGAGGATCAGCGCCGCGTCCTGCACGCTGTGCAGCCACTCGACCGAACCGCGCCGTTCTTCCGCATTCGAAGTGTTGCCCAGAATCAGCAGATTCGGAACCTGGTCGCAATACGCGTTATAAACAGCCATCGCCGCGTGCTGGCACCCCACCGTGCCATGCGCCATCGAAAGCGCGGGCTTGCCTTCGATCTTGGCGTAACCGTTGCCCATCGCCACGCCGATTTCTTCGTGGGTCGTGGTGATGAACTCCGGCTTGTTGTTGCCGCCGTAGTTGACGAACGATTCGTGCAAGGAGCGGAAGCTCGATCCGGGGCTGGCGAAAATGTATTCCACCGGCAGCGACTTGAACACATCCACCATATAATCGGAGCCCGGCCGCTCGATGATCTGAACTTCTGCGGTCGCCGTGGTTTCTCTCGCCCGCTCAGCCGCTGAAGGAGGCCGGACCGCCGGCGCCCCGGTTCCATTGGCAGGGGCAGATGGCTCCTGCGCCTGCGCCACCAGAGGAGCGGTTGCAACAGCGGCAGCTCCCGCCGCCGCGCCCTTTAAAAATCCCCGCCGACCGACCGAAAGCTTCCTGGGTTTCGCCATATCGACTCCTTACTAACCGGCCCTGTACCCCGGCTTCATTGCAATGGTTGTCCTGTCGATCTTTGCGATCGACGTTCGTCCGCACTGCCGCATCGCCAATTGCAGTTCCCCGTTCATGATGTCGAGCACACGTTCCACTCCGGCCTGCCCGAACGCGCTCAGACCCCATAAATAAGGACGCCCGATTCCCACCGCGCGCGCCCCCAGCGCCAGCGCTTTGATCACGTCGGTGCCGCGACGGAAACCGCCATCCACCAGCACCGGGATCTGCCCGTTCACCGCCGCCAGCACTTCGGGAAGCGACTCAATCGTAGCCCGTCCGCTCTCGAGCGATCGTCCGCCGTGGTTCGAAACGATGATGCCGTCGATTCCGTGCTCGAGCGCCGCAGTCGCGTCTTCCTGCGTTTCGAGGCCCTTGAGCATGACCTTCATCCGGGTCGTCTTCTTGACTTTCTCCACGAAATCCCAGGTCATCGCCGGGCTGTTCATCTGGAAGCCTTTTAGATCCAGCCCCTGGAACATCGGCCTTGTCGAAAGGTCGCGCCCGGGTTCGCCATCATGGCAGTCGGAGCACATGCGCGTATCCGCGCGCCGCGCGCGCAGGTACGTTTCCGTATTACGCCCGCCGAGAAGATCAACCGTAATCGCGATCACCGGACACCCGGCCTGCTCGACGCGTTTCACGATATGCTCGGCGTTCTCCCATTTGGCGGGCGCGTAGAGTTGATACCAGACCGGACCGCCGCGCGCCTTCGCCACGTCCTCCACTGAGAACGACGTCACAGTCGAGAGGATCTGCAGCGCGCCTTTCGTCTTCGCCGCCCGCGCCGTGGCCACCTCGGCATCGGCATTGAACATCTTCTGCGCGCCGGTGGGACAGATGAAGATCGGCGAATCCCAGGTCGTGCCGAAGATCTCCACCTTGGTGTCGACATGGCTGACGTCGATCAAGCGGCGCGACCGTAGTTCGATGTGCTGGAAGCCTTCGCGATTGGCCCGCAGCGTCAGGTCGTCGTCGACTCCCGACGCCATATAACCAAAGTGCGCCGTCGGCAGCACGCGCCGCGCCGCATCTTCGAAGTCCATCACGCTGAGCGCGTCCTTCGGACTCTTCAGCGGAGGAATCGGAAACTGCGAAGAACCCGACTGCCACGCCGCCGCGGGTAGAGCCGCCAGTGGACTCGCCGCGAGGTATTTCAGGAATCGCCGGCGGTCACCATTTACAGAAGCCATCCTGGCGGGCAATTATATCAAGATAAACCAAACAACCGCACGGCGTTCTCTTTCAGAATCAATGGCCGCACTTCGTCCTTGATGGCGATTTTCTCGAAGTCCGCCAGCCAGCGGTCGGGCGTAATCAAGGGGAAATCGGAACCGAACAGCACTTTCTTCTTCAGCAGCGTGTTCGAGTATTGAATCAGAATCGGCGAGAAGTATTTCGGCGACCAGCCTGAAAGGTCGATATAGACCTGCGGCTTATGCAGACAAACTGAAATGGCTTCATCCTGCCAGGGGAACGACGGATGCGCCATGATGATGGGCATGTCGGGGAAATCGACCGCCACGTCGTCGATATCCATCGGGTTTCCGTACTTCAGGCGAACCCCGCCACCGCCGGGCATGCCGGTGCCGATCCCGCTGTGCCCGGTGTGAAAGATCACCGGCAGCTTCGCTTCGTTCAGCACTTCATAAAAGGGATAAGCGATCTTGTCGTTGGCATGGAATTCCTGCAACGGCGGATGCAGCTTGAAACCCTTCACGCCGCGTTTCACCAGCCGCTTCGCTTCGCTGACCGCTTGTGCGCCCCGAGTCGGATTGACGCTCGCAAACGCCATCACGATATCGCTGTTTTCTTCGGCGAACGCCGCCACATCGTCGTTTGAGACCGGCGGCCTGCCGGTGAGACGCTCATCCACCGAGAACACCACGCAGCCGATTTTCCGCGTCCGGTAATACTCGGCGAGGGCGTTCCGGCCGGGCGCGACGCCGCTCTCGCCGAAGTACTTTTTGGCGGCTTCATTCGCGGCATTGCCTTCAACTTCCGATTCGATATGGACGTGGGTATCGATCGCGACAAGATTTGCAGGATTCATAGTAGGCAATCGCCAGCATACCAATGCGGTTCTGGAAGTCAGTGCCCGTTCTCGCCATCGAGTTCCTGCTGCTGTTCGTTATCGCACTGGCGCTGTTCGCGTTCACGCGCCTTCGCATTCCGGCGATACCCGTATCGCGATCACGCGAGAGAGCGTCGCATCTGATCCAGCTATAATTGTAGTGGGTTCGGGAAAATGGTTGTCCAGGTAGACAAAGAGCTTTTCCTCGAGAGCATCGGCGGGCAGGAAACGGCCGCAAAGATGGATCCCGAGGCCAGGGCCGATTTCATTGAAGACTTTCTCGCGGGCCAGTTGAAAGGGCGCGCTCCCACCGTTGCCGAAGTGGAAGCCCGCATCGAGACGAAACCCGTTCGCTCCGGCGCCGGGTTCCTTTTTGCGCCGCTCGACGGCCAGGTCAGAAGGCTGCCGCCGATGCCGCCGAATCCGACCCTCGTCGATTTCTTCGACCTCCGCTTTCAGGCGAAATACACCCGGAATCATTGCCTGCAGAGCGCTACCCGCGCAATGCAGAACGGCATGTCGGAAGACATCATTCTCGCCTGTCTGCTCCACGACACCGCGGCGGAACTGGTGCGCACGGACCATGGTTACTGGGGCGCCCAACTCTATGAGCCTTACGTCCCGGAGAAAGTCGCCTTCGCCATCCGCTATCATCAGGCGCTGCGTTTCTACCCCGATAAAGAGGCGGGTTACGAGTATCCGGACCTGTATCGGTACTTATTCGGCGAGGACTATGTTCCACCGCCGCACATACAGGCCGCCTACAAGATGCTGCGTGACCATAAGTGGTACATGGAACCGCGTCTGGTCACGGTTAACGACTGGTATTCGTTCGATCCCAACGCCGAAGTCGGCATCGAACCTTTCCTCGACATAATCGGCCGCAATTTCAAGCAGCCGAAAGAGGGTTTGGGGAACGATAACAGCCCTGTGGCCCACATGTGGCGCGCGATCGCCAGGCCCGATTCTCCACTTTGATTCCAGTCCCGCCGGATCTGTTATACTCCACGGCGAGATGAATGCCCCGGCCCTTCGCATCCTGATATTCGCGCTCCTTTTCGCCGCCCTGGTTCCCGCCCAGGAGCAGAGTGGCGACGCGTTGTACCAGAAGACCTGCGCGCAATGCCATGACGCGGGTGTGGGACGCGCTCCCGCCCGCGATGCCCTTCGCGCGATGAGCCCGGAACAGGTGCTCGCGGCCATGGAAACGGGCCCGATGATCTCGATGGCAGTCAACCTCTCCGCGGAGGGACGCCGCGCCATCGCCTCCTTTGTAACCGGCAAGCAGTTCGGGAAGGCTCTTTCCACCATTCCCGCACCCGCAGCCATGTGCTCTTCGGCGAAGAACGCCGGTTTCAACCCGACCGCCGGAGCGGTCTGGAGCGGCTGGGGCAATAACACTTCCAACACCCGGTTTCAAAGCGCATCGATGGCGGGGCTTACCGCGGACCAGGTGCCTCGCCTCAAGCTGAAATGGGCCTTCGGGTTTCCCGGCGAACTGAGCGCCAATGCGCATCCGACTTACGCCGGCGGCCGTATATTTGTCGGCAGTCCCGGGGGCAAGGTTTATTCGATCGATGCCGCGACAGGCTGCATACACTGGTACATCGACGCCGGCGCTCCGGTGCGCGCCGCCATCACCGTGGCTACGCTTCAGACTCCCGACGGACCCATCAACCGGGCCTTCTTTGGCGACGGCAAAGCCTTTGTCTGGGCGATCGATGTAGCCACAGGCAGGAAGCTCTGGAAAATCAAAGTGGACGATTATCCGGTGGCGCGAATCACCGGTTCTCCGGTGTTTTACGACGGTAAGTTGTACGTGCCGGTAGCCTCGGGCGAAGAGGTCGCCGGTTCGGCGCCGAATTACGAATGCTGCCGGTTTCGTGGCAGCCTGGTGGCGCTCGATGCGATTACGGGCAGGCAGATCTGGAAGACATACACCATCGATGAAGAGCCCAAGCCTGTCGGGAAGAACAAGGCCGGCACGCAGTTGTGGGCTCCTTCGGGAGCTCCCATCTGGAGTACGCCCGCCATCGACACCAAACTCGGTGTGGTCTATGTAACCACCGGCGACAACTACAGCGAGCCGGGAACTGCCACCAGCGACGCCTTCATGGCGATCGATCTCAAGACGGGAAAGAAGCTCTGGATGCGCCAGATGACGGCCAATGACGCGTACACCTCCGCCTGCCGTCTGCCCGACCGCACGAACTGCCCGGACGTGAACGGTCCCGACTTCGATTTCGGCGCTTCTCCGATTCTGGTCACGCTGGGGAACGGCAAACGGGTGCTGGTTGCGGGGCAGAAATCCGGCATCGTGCATGCGCTCGATCCGGATCATCAGGGCGCGGTGCTCTGGCAGGTGCGCGTGGGCAAGGGCGGCACGATGGGCGGCGTGCAATGGGGTTCGGCTTCCGATGGCACGAACGTCTATGTGGCCAATTCCGATATCAAGCGAATCATGTTGACGTACTCGACCATGACGGATACCGACGCTTCGCAGGGCGGAGGCATGTACGCGCTGCGTCTGGATAACGGCGAGCGGGTCTGGTACACGCCGCCCCCGGGATGCGGCGAGCGGAAGCGGTGCAGTCCCGCGCAATCGGCGGCTGTAAGCGCCATGCCGGGCGTGGCGTTTTCGGGGTCGGTCGACGGGCATCTGCGCGCCTATTCGGCCGCGACCGGCAAGATCGTCTGGGACTTCGATACGGTCCAGGCCTACCAGACAGTCAATGGAGTGGAGGGGCGCGGCGGCTCGCTCGATGGCCCCGGACCGGTGATCGCGGGAGGGATGGTCTTCGCCAATTCCGGTTACGCGAGCGCCGGAGGACAACCGGGCAATGTGTTGCTCGCGTTCTCGGTCGATGGGAAGTGAGACTTAATAACCAATCAGCAGAATACCTTTCAGCGGAAGTTGCAATCGCCCGCTGACATAAAGCGTTTCGAGAAAGTTCTCGACAGTGGCGAAGTCGTCCGAACTCCGATAACTGTTGCGCACCGCGACCGCCAGATGAAGGACGTCATGCATCATACACGCCTGGAAAATATCCTTCAGGAACTGATTGTTTGCCACCGCCCTGCCTGCTTCAACTTCGAGAACCCATCCCTTGCTGACGGCGTGCGCGTCCGCATTGAAGCACTTCAGGATCTTCCCTCTCCGACCGAATAAAACCGGCACGACGACTTTGCCCTCGCTGGACTTACCCGTCTCGACTTGAAAACCGAGCTTTTCGAGGCCCGGCCTGAGTCGCGCCATTACGGTATTACTGGGCTGATCTGCCTTCGTATTCGAATCGATAAGGTCGGCGATCTCTTCAAACAGGCCGACGATTGAAAGGCCGAATTCAGGCGGCGGCGACGACTTCGGAAAGTAAACCCAGTTGATCAAATCGGCTCTTCGCTCTTATCCGCGAGTCCGTTCACGCGTGAGGACTACGCTCGTCGGTCGGCGTCTTGTATTCATTGGCTTGGTTCCCACATCATAAGCGGCGGCGTGCAACCGCGCAATGCGAAAGCCTTCCATGCGTCGAATCGCGCAAGACCCTCGATTTGCCGACCCTTTTCAGCCCACCCCGGCGTGGCACGCCGATTGCGAGATAGTGGTTTAAGCAAACCGACCGGAAGGAGCCAGTTAATGCCCAGGTTCGAACGTATCCTTTTCCCCGTTGATTTCTCCGAGCGCTCACGCGCCGCGGCGCCGTTCGTTCTCTCGATGGCGCAGCGCTACAAGTCGAAGGTTGTGGCGCTGCATGTGCTGCAGCCTCCGCCGCCGCTCTATGCGGGGATGAACACAGTCTATCCGGAGGTCTACGATTTCGAAGGCTTATCGGCCGATCTGCGCGCCGAATTGCAGAAATTCACCGATGCGGAGTTGCCCAGGGTCGAGGTCGCCTGCGTAGTCGAAACCGGCGATCCGGCCGCGGTCATTATCGAATACGCTGAGAACGAGAACATAGACCTGATCGCCATGCCGACGCATGGCTACGGCACGTTCAGGCGGGCGCTGCTGGGCTCCGTCACAGCGAAGGTTCTGCATGATGCAAAGGTCCCGGTCTGGACCGCGGCGCACGCGCCGGAGCCGTCGCATCGCGCGCACCCGCAACCGCGCCACGTTCTGTGCTCGATCGGGCTGAGGCCCGAAAGCAGGCACACGCTGGAGTTTGCCATCGACCTCGCAGGCGACACGGGAGCGACGGTCGAGGTGGTTCATGTGGCGCCGGAGGGCGAAGTGAACCCCGTCGGCGAGGAAAGCCGACTGCACGAACTGCTTGTCGAAGCCGCGCGCTCCAGAGTGGTGAAAATTCAGGAAGAGGCTGGTGGATCGGACGTCGAGGCGGTCGTCAACGGCGGCAGCGTGGCGCACATGGTGCGCACCGTGGCGCTCGACAAACGAGCCGATCTGGTGGTGGTTGGAAGAGGCTGCCACAAGAACGCAATCATGGGGCGGCTGCGCTCGAATACGTACGCGATTGTGCGCGAGTCGCCCTGCCCGGTGTTGAGCGTTTAGCGCTCTCAGGCTGCACTGCGGGGGGCCGTTTGTTGCCGTCGAAGGAGGGCCCGCAACGCCATCTGCTTTTGATGGATTTGCAGAATCTCGTCGGGCGACAAAACAAAGGGTTCAGGCCGAGTTCTCGCTCGGCGAGCTTTGTTAAAGGCCCTGCCGTATCGCTTGTGCGTCAATTCCTGCGCGGATACCCATCGGTTACATTGGTCTGGTGCCCGTGATCCTCGATGGTAATCGCATTCGCGATCAGATAAAGGCCGAGTGCCGGCCGAGAGTCGACGAAGTCGTCGCCCGCGCGGGTCGACCGCCGGGACTCGCCGTCGTTCTCGTCGGCCATAATCCGGCATCCGAAGTTTACGTGCGCAGCAAGACGAAGACGGCGGCCGAACTCGGCATGCTGGGCGAGACCATTACGCCGCCCGCAAACATCAGTACCGAAGAGCTTCTGGGCGTCATTCACAGCCTGAACTCGCGGCCGGAGATCGACGGCATTCTCGTGCAACTCCCGCTGCCTCCACAGATCGATTCACAGCGTATCTTATTGGCGATCGATCCCGCCAAGGACGTCGACGGCTTTCATCCCTATAACGTGGGATTGCTCGCGATCGGACGCGACGGGCCGAAACCCTGCACGCCGGCGGGAGTGATCCAGTTGCTCAAGCGCTACAACATTCCCATCGCGGGAAAGAACGCGGTGGTGGTCGGCCGCAGCGATATCGTAGGCAAGCCGATGGCGCTGCTGCTGCTGCAGGAAAACGCGACAGTCACGATCTGCCACTCAAAGACGCGCGATCTGCCAGGCGTCTGCCGCGGCGCGGAAATTCTGGTGGCGGCGATCGGCCGGCCGGCCATGGTAACCGCGGAATACCTCAATCCGGGCGCGGTGGTCATCGACGTTGGCATCAACAAAATCGAGTCGCGGGCCGAAGCCGAGCGCATTTTCGAGCCGGAAAGGCTGGCCGATTTCGATCGCCGCGGAAGTCTGCTGGTCGGGGATGTGCGTCCGGGCGATATGGCGCGCGCGGCGTCGGCCTACACGCCGGTGCCTGGAGGCGTGGGTCCTCTGACGATCGCGATGTTGATGCGAAACACGATCGAATCAGCCGAAAGACGCACCTCTGGTTCGTAGATGCTCCTTGTCGGATTGACCGGCGGCATGGCCTGCGGCAAGAGCTTTGTCGCGGACGCTCTGCGCGCACACGGCTGCCACGTCATCGAGGCCGACGAAGTGGGGCATGAAGTCATGCAGCCGGGCGGGGAGGCTTTCGCCCAGGTGGTCGAAGCCTTCGGCCCCGGCATCCTCGACGAGCGCGGATACATCGATCGCGCGAAACTCGCCGACATGGTGTTCGGCAATCCGGCGCAGCTCGACCGGCTGAATGCGATCGTGCATCCTTCGGTGCGGAAGCATGCGCTGCGTGAATTTGCAGCGATCCGGGAGCGGGATCCGCACGCCGTCGTGGTCTATGTGGTGGCGATTCTGATTGAATCCGGCGCATGGCGGGAAGTGGATAAAATAATCGTAGTCACCTGCGCACGCGAGCAGCAGATCGCGCGCGCGATGCACCGGCCAGGGGCGGTCGAAAAAGACGTCCTGGCGCGATTGGAAAGCCAGATGCCAGTGGAAAAGAAGGTCACGTTCGCGGATTACGTAATCGATACGAGCGGAGCGAAGGAAGACACGCTGCGCCAAACGGCAAAGGTGTACGAAGAGCTGAGGAGGCTGGCGTCGTGAGGCCGAGAGCACTTTTCTGGACGTTGCTGCTGGTTGCGGGATTCTGGTTTGTCACTACGCATGGCGATTGGAACGTCCACAAGCTGATTCAGCCGATTTCGACCCGCGAGAAGCTGTGGTCGGAGCCGGTGACGGCATATGGCTCCGGGTTTACGCCGGACGAACAGAACAACATCGATATCTACAAAACCAACCGGCTGGCGACGGTAAACATCACCAGCATCGTTTACCAGCGCGATTTTTTCTTTCAGGTTTTTCCGCAGAAAGGCATCGGATCCGGTTTCATCATTAATGCGGACGGCGAGATCGTGACCAATAATCACGTGGTCTCGGGATCGCGCAATGTGACGGTTACGCTGTCGGACAAGAGTCATTACCCCGCTACCATACTCGGTATCGACAGGCGCAACGATCTGGCGATCCTCAAGATCGCTGCCAACCGCAAGTTGCCCTTCGTTCGCCTCGGGGATTCGGATGGTCTGGTGGTGGGACAGAAGGTGCTCGCCATCGGCAATCCTTTCGGCCTCGAAGGAACTCTGACGACTGGTATCGTGAGTTCGCTCGGACGCAGCCTGGAAGGCGAAGAAGGAAACACGCTGGAAGGTCTGATTCAGACGGACGCGGCGATTAATCCGGGGAACAGCGGCGTTTGGGTGGAAGGCTCGCCCTACACCATGGGATATTACGATGCCAGCGCGACATTCCCAACTATTGGCGGTACGCGCGACCGCTACACCCTTTGCGACCGCTTCTTCTCCTCCGAGATGACCGGCAGTTCGCCCAACCACGTTTACACCGTTGCGGCGCAGTCGGGCGAGATCAACAACATCGGCTCGCTGGAACAACTGGAAGACGATCTGGACGAGCCGGAGGGCTTCCCCTTTGAGTCCATCGTGAAGAATTTTGGCATCAAGAATGTTTCGTGGAAATACTACGTGGAGACGCAGCCCAAGCCCGCCGGTTGGGAAACGGTGAACGCCGGCCTGGCGCGGCTGGCCTTCCCGGATCCCAAGGGTTTCACGCTGTGGAATCCCCTGCCCGGTTTCAAATCGATTCGCGACGACGATTCCAACATGAACCGGCTGGTGTCACTCGACGATTACTACACCGACTTACAAAAAGGCGAGCTGCCGCAATTCTCCTGGATCATTCCCGACTTTCAGGACAGCGAACACCCGCCCGAACCGCTCGACCAGGGGATGTGGTACGTCACGAAAATTATCAACGCGCTGATGAAGACCGGTTATTGGTCCAGCACCGCAATC
>CAWBIS010000209.1:0-45035 GCA_963788485.1 Terriglobia bacterium | reverse complement strand
TGTTAGCCGCTTCGCAGCTCATCGTATTGCTATCCTGCTCTTTTCCGGCGCGAAGCTGAAGCGGGTCGCGCTCAACATCGGCGGGATCGCGAACATCACTGTAATCCCAAGCGGCGTCGCTTTCGACACCGGCCCCGGGAACATGGTCATCGATCAGCTCACCGAGCGCATCACCGGGGGCAAGCGGCGCTTCGATCGCGATGGCGCGATCGCGGCCAAAGGCCACATCGACCGTCCGCTGCTCAATTCGCTTCTCGCGGACCCATATTACCAGGCGAAGCCGCCAAAAACCGCGGGCCGCGAACAATATGGATCGCCCTTCGTCGAGCGCCTGATCTCCACCGGATTACGGCTGGAAGACCTGATCGCGACGGCAACCGCGCTCACCGCCGCGACAATAGCCGCGGGAGTCACGCAATTCGCGCCGGGAACGAGTGAGCTCGTCGCCTCGGGCGGCGGCACGCACAATCGGCGGCTCATGGCGCAGATCGCCGCCTTTTTGCCGGACTGCCGGATCACCACCACCGCGGAATTCGGCATCCATCCCGATGCGAAGGAAGCGATTGCCTTCGCCATCCTCGCCCACCGGACCTGGCGGCGGCGGCCGGGCAACCTGCCGCGCGCTACCGGCGCCCGAAAATCCGTGATTCTCGGGAAGATCTCGCCATAAAGCAGTAAAATGACAGCTTGACTCCACAAGCCGAAGTTCCCGAGCAGAAGGCTCCACGTGTGTCGGTCGTCATCGTGTCGCTGAACCGCGTCGAGAGCCTCCGGCGCAGCCTCGCGGCTCTGGGCGATTCCCCGAAGATTGTCGTGGTCGATAACGGTTCTTCGGACGGCGCCGCAACCCTCGACGATGAATTCCCGCACGTGCGTTACAGCCGGTTGCCGAAAAATTTTGGCTTGACCAAGGCTCTCAACATCGGCCTCCGCTCCGCCGACTGCGAGTATATTTTATGTCTGCATGACGACACCTGCATCTCCGGGGAGGCGGTTTCGCGCCTCGCCGATTACCTCGAGTCGCACCCCGAAGTGGGCGCGGTCTCGCCGCTGTTGACGGACGTAGCGGGCAATCCGCTGCCGCAGAGCCGCTTGCTGCCCACGCCGGCCAACCCGGATCCCGCGCTCGAAATCCCAGGCGCCGGCGATGAAATCACAGTGCCCTGCGTCTCCGGCGCGGCCATCATGTTCCGGGCATTCTTTCTGCGCGCTCTGCGGCAGATCGACGAACGCTATGGCACCTACGGAAGCGCCGTCGAAATCTGCGCGCAGCTGCGACGGGCCGCGAAGAAAATCGTGATTCTGCGCGACATCACGGCGATTCACGAAGCTCTCGTATCGCCGTTGCCGCAAGGTGCGCTCGAAGCCGATCGCGTGGCGGGAACGGCGGCCTTCCTCGGCAAGCATCATGGTTTCGTCAGCGGCGCCGTTTACCGGCTCAAAACGGCTCTGGCGGCATTATTTACGTTACGGTTTTCCGCGCTGGCGGGAGCCGTTTCCGGACAAAAGATCGACGGAACAGGCTAGACTTAGAGTCATGAACCCCCTCTGGTGGGTGATCTGGTCGGGATTGTGCGCGGTCGGTTCGGGGCTGCTGGTGTATTTCGTCATGCAGTCGCACATGGAAGTGCTGCTGTCGAAACAGCGTGAAGAACTGGCGGCGGCGCGCGCCACCCTCTCGGCGCAGAAGGATGAACTGCAGAACTCGATGCGGTCGCTCGAAGAAACCACGCGCCGCAAAGCCATGGATGAATTCCTCGCTGAAATCAGAGTCGAGGAGCGCCATTACACGCGAGAGCACAAAGTTCTATTCATGTCGCGTAAGGTGCTGGTGCGGCAGGAGCGGATTTTCTTCCGTAACATCCCGCTGACGAATTGGGTCGAGCAGGAGATGCCTCTGGAAGAAGGGGTGGACGCCGACAAAGTCGCATCCACGATGTCGATCTTCCTGAATGCGGCGATGCTGGGCGAGGGACCGGAGTCCGTCATCCCCAGGATGCTGCGCTGAGCCGTGCAACCTAGTCGTGCAACCTAATAACGGGGCACCGCAGCGTCGACCCGAACACTCCAGGAATCGATTCCGCCGGCCATGCTCCGGCAATTCGAAACGCCCTGCGCCCGCAGCCAGTTGACAACCGAGAGACTGCGCACGCCGTGGTGACAGAAAACGACCATCGGCGCCGCCGCTTCGTCATCCAGTTCATTCAGGTGTTGCGGCACCGACCGCATCGGAATGAGGCGCGCACCCTCGATCCGGCAGATCCGGTGCTCCTCGGGCTCGCGCACGTCGATCAGACGCAGACTGACGCCGCGATCCAGAAGTTCTTTCACTTCGACCGGCATTATTTCCAACGGAAGCTCGCTCACAATCCGCGAGCTTAGCAAAGCCAGCAGCCCGGCGACGGAAATTCGCCGAAACCGTCGTCGCCTGCCGCCGCGTCAAACGGCCTTGTTATACTGTTTGAATTCGCCAGTCTCAGTACTCCGTCTTCTTAAGATGAAAGTTTTCAGCACTCTAACCCTTATTGTCTGTTTAGCCGTGTGCGCATCCGGTCAGACCGCTGCGCCAACCTTCAATACCGGCCAGGCCGCCCGCCTGGTCATCGGCCAGACCAACTTCACGGCGGGGAATTACGGAGCCACCAACACCCTCCTCGGCGCGCCCAGCGGGATCGCGTGGGCCAATGGAACGCTGTGGGTCGACGACGCCAATCGTCTCGGTGCCCTGCCTGACAATAATCGCGTGCTGCGGTTCTCCGACACTGCGACGTATCCCACGCCAACGCAAGATCCAACCATCATCGGCAGCACCTGCGGCGTTTGCCGGGGCCAGGCCAGCCTGGTGCTGGGTCAGCCGGATTTCATCAGTTCCGGCATCGCTCTGACGCCCACTGGAATGCGCAACCCGACCGGCGTCGCGACGGATGGGAACATTCTGGTAGTCGCCGACACGGACAACAATCGAATACTGATCTGGAATTCGATGCCCACCTCCAACGGCCAGCCCGCCGACGTGGTCATTGGCCAGCCCGACTTCTTTCACAATGCCACTTCCGTTCCGCCGACCGCCACGTCTCTGCGCGGCCCCATCGGCGTTTGGCTGGCCGGCGGCAAACTATACGTAGCGGACACGCAGGATAATCGCATCCTGATCTACAACAAGATTCCCACCACGAATAACGTGGCTGCCGACGTAGTCGTGGGCCAGCCGAATTTCACCAGCTTCGTGCAGCCGGATTTGACGCAAAGCACTGCTACCCCGGCAGCCAACAACATGCAGGACCCGGTCTCGGTCACGACCGACGCCACGCACATGTACGTCACCGATCTGGGCCAAAGCCGTGTGCTGATCTTCAACACGATTCCGACCACCAACGGTGCGTCCGCTGATGTCGTAATCGGCCAGCCGGACATGACCACCGCGATTGACAACAACAGTTACACGATCACCAATGATACGGTCGACGCGGACGGAAATCCGGAAGGCATTTCGCCCGTGCTTTGCCAGTCGAATGCGGCCTTCGCGGCCAATCAGGCTCAGACCGGAACGCAGGCCATCGACAGCGACGGCTATGTGATCGGGCCTCCCCGCTGCGCGGCGACTCTTTCCTTTCCGCGGTATGCGCTGTCCAACGGTACCCAGCTTTTCGTTGCAGACGGCGGCAACGATCGCGTGCTGGTTTTCAACACCATTCCGACCACCAACGGCGTTCGCGCCGACGAGATTCTGGGCGAGCCGGACGAATTCAGCGACAACACCGGCCAGAACCCCGACGGCAGCGACGCCATGCAGTCGCCCACTTCGCTCGCCTGGGACGGGTCGAATCTGTACGTCTCCGACACCTATAACAATCGCGTGGTCGTCTATACCCCCGAGCCGATGAACATCCCGCTGGCAGCCGTTCGCAATGCGGCCAGCCTGCAGATTTACGCGATCGGCAGCGTGATTGTCGGGGGTACGATTACGGCGAAAGATACCCTCACGATCGGCATCAACGTCACCTGCACGGCGGGCGAAACAACCGCCGGCTGTTACACCTACACGGTGACGTCTTCGGATACGTTGACCACCATTACCAACGCACTGGTCAGTCTGATCGACAAAGCCCCGGATCCGTATGTAACCGCGGCGCCCGACATTACGACCGATACCGTGGTCCTGACGGCTCGGCAGCCGGGGACGCTGGGCTCCGAAGTGACCTTCATGACCATCACCAACACCAGCGCCACGGAGTCGTTGACGGCCAGCGGTTCGACTTTGAACATCTATCTGGAAAACCCGACGTCCATCGCTCCCGGCACGCTGGTCGAGATAGGAGGCCAGAATCTCTGCGACAGCACCGCGTCGTCGACTGCGTCGCAGGGTTATCTGCCGACGACACTTATGGGCTGCCAGATTTTCGCCGATGGCGTGAGCGTCCCGCTGCTTTACGTTTCGCCGACCCAGATCAATGCCCAATTCCCTTGGGAATTCATTGATCGGAGCAGCTCCAGCATCTATTCCCGCGTGACCCATGCGGACGGTTCCATTACCGTAAGCGCTCCCATCGGTGTCACGGTGGTCCCACAGAATCCGGGAATCTTCGCCGGATCGGGCAATGACCCCCGTCCCGGCTTCGTTTACCACGCATTCAGCAGCGCCACCGACGCCATGGAGGTCGATGGCACGGTTACTGCCGGCGACGTGCTCACCATCACCATCGGCACCGCCCCAGGCGCGACTACCACGAACTCGTATGCCTATACCGTGCTGTCGACCGATACGCTGGCCACAATTGCCACGAACATCGCCGCGCTCATCAACAGCGCGCCCGATCCGAACGTGATTGCGATACCCGCCAACGAGTTTCAGAACATTATTTTCGAAGCGCGTATTCCAGGTCCGGCCGGCGAAAACATCTCCATTGCGCAATCGGCGAGCACCAGCGCCACCGAGTCCATAACGATTTACAACCCCATCACGTGCTGCGACAACGTCGCCGGCGCGCCGGTGAGTACCGCCAATCCCGCGGTGCCGGGCGAAATGGTTTATGTTTTCGCCACCGGTCTCGGTCCGCCCACGCCGTCCGACCAGAACTCCGGTGAGGTGTATTCGGGCGGTTCTCCCAATCCGCCGGCCGTGCCGGTCGATTCCATCCTCGCCGGTGGAGTTTCGGCGAACATTTTGAACGCTTTCCTGGTGCCGGGACTGGTGGGAGTATATGCCGTGGAGTTTCAGCTCAACAGCTCCCAGACGCTGGATCCGCTGACCCAGTTGACCATCGCCCAGCAGGCGTTCGTCAGCAACGTGGTTACGTTCGCCGTGGGAACCGAGCCATCCAATCTTGTAACCGCGACGGCGTCTTTGCGGCGGCCAAACGCCCGGCCGGCGAAGACCGCGTCGAGCAACCTCAAGCGCTGATCACTTCTCAAAAGTGATGGTCGTCTGAGAGCCGAACTTTTTGTAATCGTCGTAGCGGATCGTCAGTTTCTCGCGAATGGGCGCGCTGCGGAAATAGAGCGTATCGTCGGCTGAGGTGATCGCGGGAAACCAGAACCCGTTCACCTGTTTGCGAACGGTGGTGAAGTGCGGGAACAGGTTCTCGCGTTTCAGCGTCACGATCTCCGGAACGGCCTTGCCTTCGCTTCGAATGACCGAAAAATCGTCCTGTTTGGCCCAAAGCATTCCCTCGAACAATCGCTGGCCGGACAGAATCTCGCGGGGCCGCACCGATAAGACCCAGCAATCGTGGCCCTCGATTTCTTCCTCACCCTTGTACTGGATGTCGTAGAAAAAGAGCTGATCCTCCGTCATAACGAAGGGCTGGATATCGCGCAGATCGGCGAAATCCTCCGCCGTGAGAACCAGATTCTTCAGCCTAGAAACCGGCTCCGACGGAAAACGTTCGGTTCGCTCGCCGGTCGGAGAGAAAATCACCTCGCGCACCTCGTGGTATTCGCCCGTTTGCCTGCCTCGCCCGTCGATCTCCTGCAACTGGACGGATTGCGTATAAGCATAGTGCCGGCGCTCCTCGGCGGTCTCGCTTTCACGATGCGCGACGCGTTTGGCGAGATCGGGAGGGGGGTCCGCGGCGCGCAGGGGCGCAATCGCCGTGAATGCTATTATGACCGCGATGACAAATTCGCCCGTCCGTGAAAGCCGGACCGGACTTGCGGCGGGCATGCTCCCTGTGGGAGCCGGTTGGGTGTTGCTCGCTTCGGGAGCGTGGTTGTACGCCCGCATGAAAGGCATTCCGGAATGGGCGGCCATGCCCGTCGCGGCCGCTTTTCTGATCGAGCTTTCATTCTACCTGTTTGCGGGAATTGCGGATTGCCGGCGATGGCTCGGCCTTCATGACCGCACGCGCATCGCCTGGCTGCTCTTCTCGAGCGCCATCGTGTCGTGGCTCGCTTACAGCCTGGTCACCGGCGAAGCTCGTCCCGGACCTTTGGCCTTGCTGATTCTCATCGCCCTTGCAGTTATTTTCTGGTACGTCGTGTTGCCTGCCGCGCCTCTTGCGGATGCACTATTCCTGGTGCTGCTGGCCGCCATTTATCTTTCGAAAGCCTTTGACTGGATCTATCTTTCTCCCATTCCGAAACAGTCGATCTCCGTCCTCGGAAAGCTGATGCTGATTCGCATCGCGGCCCTTTCCATTCTTGTCCTTCGTGGAAACGTCCGTGCCGAGTTTCGCTTCCTGCCGCATCGAAACGAATGGAGGACGGGATTACGCTGGTTCGTCCCGGCATTGCCTGTTGTGGGGTTCACCTACTGGCTGCTCGGACTGGTTCATTTGCGCGCGCATCCGCTGAACGTACTTCAGGCGGCCGGAACGTTTCTGGGAATCCTGTGGGTGGTCGCGCTGCCGGAGGAGTTTTTTTTCCGCGGGCTTCTGCAGCCATGGCTCGAGCGTTGGACCGGTAACGCGACCACGGCCCTTCTGACCACCGCCGCGATCTTCGGCAGCGCGCATCTCGGATTCCACCGGATCTTCCCCAACTGGCGCTGGGCCATCGTGGCTGCCGTGCTGGGGCTGTTTCTCGGCCTGGCATGGAGAAACTCGCGCAGCGTGCAGGCCAGCATGGTGACTCATGCCCTGATCGTTACGGTATGGAGAGTGTTTCTGCAGTGACGCAAACCGGTTTTCCGGCTTAAACCAGATTCCAATGCGTAATCACGCGCGTCTCGTGCTCATGTCCCAGGGTCGAGATCGAGGCCGTGCTCAGCGCGAACAGGCGCGCATCTTCGGGCGGTACGCCCAGCCATCGCGCCGCAAGGATGCGAAGAATGTGCCCGTGCGCGAACAGCGCGACATCCCCATCGGCCTGCACTGCGCGGTGGATGACGACCTCAGCCCGCAATGCAACCTGCTGGATGGTTTCGCCGCCCGGAACGCCGTCGCGAAAAAGCGACCAGCCGGGTCGCTGCCGGCGAATATCCTCGGTGGTCAGCCCCTCGTACTCGCCGTAATTCCACTCTTTAAGATTGGGCTCCACCTGCGCCTGCGAGCCCAACCCCGCTAGTTCACACGTCCGCCGCGCCCGTTGCATAGGGCTGGTAAGAACGAGCGCGAACGGATGCCCGGCGAGCTTTGCCCCGAGCGCCCGGGCCTTTGCTTCGCCCTGCGGCGTGAGCGGTAAATCGGTGCTGCCCGTGTGCGCGCCGGAAAGGCTCCACGCGGTCTCGCCATGTCGAATCAACCAGAGTTCTCCTGCCATTTCTACATGGTGCACGATCGGTGTTAACGGCTGACGAACCGGTTGCCTTTCACGGTGAAGCGCAGAGGCAGATCGGCGCATTTGGTGATGCCGATGCGCTTCGTGACGGCAATCTCAAACGGCTCCGCGCCAGCCGCGGCGCGTACGATCAGATCTCCGCGCGTCATGTCGACGCCGTTATGCGCGCGCGTGATGGCGAGCGCGACGGTGAGTTTCCCAGGCCCCGTTGTGAGGTCGCGATCGGTTCGCGCCCTGGGCCTGCGCGCGCGCATAACCTCGAGACCTTCGACCGGTTCCAATGCCCGGATCAGCACGCAGCCCGCCTGCCCATCGGGTTCGGCCACGATATTGAGGCATTCGTGTATCCCGTACGACAGGTAAACATACGCGTGTCCCGGCGGACCGAAGATCACGCGCGTCCGATCGGTGACTCCCGCCGCCGAATGTGACGCGAGATCGTCGCCGCCCAGGTACGCTTCGGTCTCGACGATAATCCCGGCCGTAGGCCCATGAACCAGCACTTTCCCCAGCAGATCGCGCGAGACTTCGATGGTCCCGCGGCGATAGAAACTCCGCGGAAGGCCTCTCATGATTTGCGGCGCGCGAAAACCATGCCGGTCCAGTGTTCGTTAATCGCGCAGATCTTGTAATCCACCAGCCCGACTTCATTGGCGGCCGTGCGCAGGAAACTCTCGTTCAGCTGGCTTTTCGGGCCCTTCGGCCTCACCAGCCAAAGCCTCGTCTTGTCCGCAATGGCCCGCATGCGGCGCAGCGCGGCCAGAAATGCCTCGGGATCGCGCACGAACCAGAGCGTCACCGGATGCACGGCGTCCGGATTTTCCGCCAGTTCCACTCCCTCGCCGAGATCTCCCAGAACCGCTTCGTAGTCGCGCGGCGGATCGATCACGGCGACCGTGGAGCCCGGCTTGACACCCAGTTTCTGCGCCTTCGTGCGCGCGCCGTATCGTTCCAACACGCTCGGCGGCGCAATCGGCTCCCGCACCGGGTTCGCGCATGCCGCTTTGATGCGGGAGCAAAGCTGCTTGCGCGTGGTAAACGTCGCGTCAGGCAACTGCTGCCGCACTTTTTCGACCTTTTCCGCCTCGCCGTCGACGAAAATAATCGGAATGTGTCGCGAGTACTTCGTGCGACGGATGGCCATGGCCGCCTCGCGTCCGTGGCTCGGAAGGCGCGTCAGGTCGATCACGAGCGCATCCGGCTGGTTATGGCGGATGGTTTTCGCCAGCGCCGGAAACGGCACGTCGTCATACTCGACCTCATATCCACAGGCGCGGCAGGCCTCCACCAGCGGACCCGCTTCGGCCGGTTTCCAGTGAATGATGCGAACGCGCGCCATTACATGACAGAATAATCGACGATGCGGCTGTTCACGGGGATCGCCCTGGACGCGGACGTGGCGAGAACCCTGGAACAAGTGCTGCGGGAGATTCGTCCGCTCGCGCCGCTGAACTGGACGCCAGTGGAGAATTTACATATTACGACCAAATTCATTGGCGAATGGCCCGAGCCGAGGCTGGAGGAACTGAAGTACGCTCTGGCAAACATACCCGTGCCGGCCGCGTTCCCGGTCGAGGTCTCGCGCTTCGGCTATTTACCCAACCCGCACACGCCGCGAATGCTCTTTGCCTGCGTCCAGGCCGAGCCGCAGCTGGCCGAACTGGCGCGGCGAACTGAAGACGCACTGGTTCCCCTCGGAATCGCGAGGGAAACCCGGCCATACACTCCGCATTTGACATTGGCGCGCATTGGTAACAAGTCCGTTCGCGCGGTGCGCGAGCATATCGCAAAAATGAAAAATCTCGATTTCGGAACTTTTCAGGTAACTGAGTTTCACCTGTATCTGAGCACCCCGCGGCCCGGTGGTTCGGGGTCGGAGTATCGGGCACTGGCAGCGTTTCCCCTGGGTTCGATCGCATGATGGGCGCGCTGGCGGTTCTCGCGGCGTATCTGATCGGCGGGATTCCATTTGGCCTGATCGTGGTAAAGCTGATGACCGGTGCCGACGTGCGCGAGGGCGGCTCGGGGAATATCGGCGCCACCAACGTTCTGCGCACCACCGGCCCCGTCGCGGGAGTGCTCACCCTTGTGCTGGATGCGGCCAAGGGCGCATTCGCCGTGTGGCTGGCGGAGCGGCTCACCGGAGGCAGCGAACTCTGGATGAGCTTCGCCGCGCTCGCGGTGTTGCTCGGGCACGCCTATTCGATCTTTCTTGGCTTCAAAGGCGGCAAGGCGGTGGCGAGTTTCGTGGGCGCATTCGCGTATCTGACACCGGTACCCCTTCTGGCGGTGGTGCTTCTGTTCGTTTTCGTAGTCGCCTGGACGCGGTATTTATCCCTGGGCTCGGTGATCGCGGCAGGCTTCTTCCCGGTTGCCTGCTGGATGATCCTGCATCCACGCTGGCCGGTGCTGGTCGCGGCACTGGGCGCGGCGGTTCTGATTATCGACCGTCATCGCGGCAACATCGCCCGCATCCGGGCCGGCGAGGAGAGGATATTCCAATTCCGCCGAACTCAGTGACGCGGCCATGACTCTTGCGATCATCGGTGGCGGTGGTTGGGGAACCGCGTTAGCCTGCGTACTTTCACCGCGCTTCACCCGCATCAACCTTTGGGTGAACGAGCCGGATCTGGCCGTGCGCATGCGCGAATTCCGCGTCAACGGCTTATTCCTGCCCGGGATTCGAATCCCGGACAACGTGCAGGTGGAGAACTCGTTCGAGCCGGTGCTGGCCGGAGCCGAAATCGTCCTCAGCGTCGTACCTTCGCATGTGGTTCGCGACATTTACACACGGATGCTCCCCTGGCTCGCCCCGGAGATGCGCATCGTCAGCGCGAGCAAAGGTCTGGAATCCGGGACGCTTCTGCGAGTATCGCAGGTGATCCGGTCGGTTGCGGGGCCCGCGTGTCGTGTTGCCGTGCTCTCCGGACCGACTTTTGCGCTGGAGGTCGCCCGTGGCAGTCCTACCGCCCTGGTAGTGGCATCCGAGGACGAAGAACTGGTCCGCCAGACACAGGCCGGGTTTTCCGGCCCGACGTTCCGGGTGTACGGAAGCTGCGACCCGATTGGCGTGGAGATTGGCGGCTCGCTCAAGAACGTAATCGCCATCGGCGCTGGAATCAGCGACGGCCTCGGCCTGGGGCACAACGCCGTCGCCGCGCTGATCACTCGTGGGCTGGCCGAGTTGACCCGCCTCGCGGTGGCCCTGGGCGCAAAGCCGGATACCCTTTCGGGCCTGGCAGGTCTGGGCGATCTGGTACTAACCTGTACCGGCGACCTCAGCCGGAATCGTCAGGTAGGCCTTAAACTGGCGGCAGGATTGGATCTGGGGAGTATCCTGAATTCCACACCCATGGTTGCCGAGGGGATTAAAACTACATCCGTTGCGATGGAACTTGCGGCGCGCCACGGTGTTGATCTTCCTATAGCGGCGGAGATGCATGCGGTGCTAAATTTGGGACGGTCGCCGGGCGACGCGATCAAAAGGTTGATGAGCCGGACCCTTCGAAACGAAGCGGGGTGAACGGTACTACCCGCGTGAAACTATTCATGGTTCAGGGGGTTAACACCATTATCGGAGCGGCGCCGGCGCTGGATCTGGATGCTCAGTTGATGCTCCGGGTCCGGGATGGGGACGACGAGAGTTTCCGTCTTCTGCTCGAAAAACACCGCAATCCGGTGATTCGTTTCGTGTACCGGATGGTGCAGGACCAGGCAATATCGGAGGAGCTGGCACAGGAGGTTTTCCTCCGTGTCTACAAGTCGCGCGGAACGTATGAGCCGACCGCAAGATTCACCACGTGGTTATTCCGGATCGCCACGCACCTTGCGCTCAACTGGCTGCGGGACGGCCGAAACGAACGGGGACATCGCCGCCTCGACGACGAAGGGAACGGCGACATGCCGGTCCGCGAAGTCGCCGACCGGAAGCCCTCGGTGGAGCAGCGGATGGTCTATCAGACCAGGCTGCAGGAAGTCAGGGACGCGATCGCGCTGCTGCCGGAGAAGCAGCGGGCCGCGGTTCTGATGCATAAGTATGAAGAAATGGAGTATGCGCAGATCGCGCAGGCGCTCGAATGCTCGGAATCGGCGGTGAAAAGCCTGCTGTTCCGCGCTTATGAGACCCTGCGGGCGCGGCTGGCGCATATGTCGGCGGGAGTGTCGCGATGAATTGCCCTTTGCTAAGAGAAGAGACTGCGGATCTGTTGCTCGATTATTCGGCCGGGCGGCTGGACGCCTCCCGCGCCGCCATGCTCGAACGGCACATGGACGGCTGTGCGGCCTGCAATACCTTCCGTCTGGAACAGACGGCCGTCTGGGACGCCCTCGATGCCTGGAAACCGATGCCCGTCAGTATCGATTTCAACCGGCGACTCTGGCAGCGCATCGATGCGGCGGCGAACGCCCCCTGGTATCGAAGTCTGGCCGATGCTATGCGATTTGCGAACTGGAAACCGGTGCTGACGCTGGCGCTGGCCGTCCTCATGATCGCGGGCGGGTTCCTGCTCGATCATCCGGGCAGCCCCAGACCGTCGAACGCTCCGGCTTCCGTTCGGGGCGTTTCGGTGACCGAAGCCGACCAGCTCGAACAAACGCTCGACGATATACAACTGCTCCGGCAACTGGACGCGGTGACACCGCCGAGCGGCAGTTCGAAACAAATGTAAAGCTCTATTTCGATGGTTTTCTTCCGCCCAGTCCTGATTCCGTTGCTCGCAGGGATGCTCGCCATCACTGCGTTCGCGGGACAGCACGCCGCACGGGCAGGCGGAGGAGGTGCCAGAGGGGCCGGAGGAGCGCCGAAATCCGCCCCCGCGCCGAAGCCGCCCAAGGCGCAGGCGCAGGGTCGCGGAAACGGACAGGGCGCAAAAGCCAGACAGCCCGACAATCATCCGGGAGAACAGGTTTTCGAAAAAGTGATGCGGATGAGTCCCTCAGAGCGGGAAATGGCTCTTTCGAAGTTACCCCCCGCCCGGCGCGATCAGATTGAACAGCGCATCCGCAATTTCCAAAGTCTGCCTCCCGCCGCCCAGGAGCGGAGGCTGGACCGTCTGGAAAAGCTGGACAGCCTTCCGCTGCAGCGTCAGAATCAGGTCCGCAAATCGATGCGCGACCTCCAGTTGCTGCCCGACGACCGTAAGGCCGCGATCAATCAGGAACTGCGGCGCATGGCCCCACTGTCGGACGAGGATCGCCGGGCGCATATGAACACCGAGGAGTTCCGAAACCGCTATTCGCCGTCCGAGCAGCAGATGATGAGCAATCTGGCAGCGGTCGAATAACGGCGTATGGCGGGCGATTTACTTGCGCGGAAGAAAGGGACGAACAGGGATATCTTGCGGAGTACCGTTCTGCTCCGTTTCCTGCCATTCCCGTCCGTCTTCAAACTCAATCGATTCGATCGTGAGGATCGCCAGCGCGGTAGTCTGGTTCCTCGATTTCACGAGCTGCCTCAATCCCACCACGTGCCCGAGTTCGATCGGTACGCGTTTGCTGGTTACGGGTTCGATGCTGACGGCGACGCGGCGCTCGTCGGCGACTTCGTCGTCCGTACCCACGCGCAGCGTGATTCTGAAATGAACGGCGCGGATCGCGTCCGGACCGTCGTTGCGCAGAACGACCGATTCGAAACCGAATTCCTTCGAACTCTCAATGGACGAAACCAGTACCGGTGATCGAAGATAAATCCTCGACGTAAACCCAATCTGCTGACAAAGCGCAATCCCACCGCTGAAGACCGGCAGCAAAACGGAAAGTACCGCAGCCCGCGCCCACATTCAGCCTGAGTTTACACCGCCGCCGGGTCCCTCTCAAAACGTGTTCCGCGAATCGGCCGACGGCCCGTACATCCCTGGGATCGGGATATCGTTCAACCGCAGATAGACGCTGAGTTGCCCGCGGTGATGAATGATATGGTTCATAATCATCGTGCGCAGGACGGCAACCCGCGGCATCGACATAACGGGCTTTCCGCCGAAAACCAGGCTCCAGGTTTTCAACAGATGGTCATCGTCCGCTCCGGCGATCGCCTCCCGGGCCGCGGCGACAAAGCTGCTCAGCGAATCCATCAATTCAGACTTTGTCGTGGCGATGAAAGGCTTCATGTCCGGCGTGAGTTCCAGTTGATCCTGCTTGATCGTGTATACGGCCCAGCTCGCCATTTCGGCGATGTGGCTGGCAAGCCGTCCCATGGTCATCGACCTGGCGTGCGGCTTCCAGCCGAACTTCTCTTCGGGCACGCATTCCAGCATCGCGCGCGTATTCACCATCTCCTGATCAAACTCGGGGAGCAGCGTTTCGCTGATTGTCATCGGGGCCTCGGCTCGCCAGAATAACACATACGAGCGGTTAGAATGATGACAGCCAAGTCATGTCGAGGCAGTCCGTCCGGGTCCAGATCTTCAATCAGAACTATTCGCTTCTCGTCGACGGCGATCCGAAGGACGTCCAGGAGATCGCGCACGAGATCGACGAGCTGATGTTCAACATCTCCAGCCGTTCACCCGGGGACTCGACGAGGGTGGCCGTTCTGGCATGCCTGCACCTTGCCGACAAGCTGCGCGCGGCGGAAAAACAGCTGCGTTCGTTCGAAGATAAGTCGGAGCAGTTCGCGTCCCTGCTCGAATCGGCCCTCGACCAGGCCTGACCGGAGGATTCATGACAAAGCCGTCCGCCGCTACCCTGTTGATCTCATTTGCCTGCATGACAGCGGTCTGTCCGGGCGCCGGGGATGACGCATGGCCATGGACGGCAACCGGTGGCGCGAGGCCCGTCACCCTGCTTCTGCTCGGCGATGTCAGTCCCGAACAACGTGCGGACCCTGTCTCTTCGCTCGAACACGTGAGGGCGACCCTTCGCCAGGCGGATGTCGTTTATGGGAATCTCGAAGGCCTGCTGGTCCCGTCGCAGGGCCCGGACAAAGACATTCCGGACAAGAGCGGATGGCAGCACATCGGCCCCGGTGCCGTGAAGGCGCTCAAGGCCGGCAATATCGCGGTCGTAGGCGTGGCCAACAATGTCGCCTACGGACCCGCCAATATCCTGAAGAGTCTCGCGGTACTGGACGCCAATGGAATCCGCCATACCGGCGCGGGCGCGAATATCGCCGAAGCGCACAAACCCGCCATCGTCGAGCGTAAGGGCGTGAAGTTCGGATTCCTGCAATACACCGCGAAATGGTACGACGAGAACCAGCAGATCGCCGGCGCCGACTCACCCGGTGTGGCGCGACTCAAGTCGACCGACGGCAAGACCGTGGATCCCGCCGATCTGGAGCAGATGCGCGAAGACATCCGCAAGCTTCGTCCTCTGGTTGATGTACTCGTGGTCTCGAGTCACAATCGCGATGGGCTGGGACGCACCACCTCGGCCGCTACCCCATCGGACCGGGGACGCGGCGCTTCTCTAACCGCCCCCATCCCGCTCGGACCGAACTTCTCTCAGGGCGAACCGTACGAACGGCAGGTAGCGCATGCGGCGATCGAAGCGGGCGCGGATGTCGTTTTCGGCCACGGCTCGCATGTCGTCAAGGGCGTCGAACTCTATCGGGGCAAGCCGATTCTGTACTGCCTCGGCAACTTCGTGACCGACTGGATTCGCATGCGGCCGAACAAGGAAGGTCTCATCGCCAGAGTCGTGGTGCAAGGGAAAAAGGTGACTCGCGTGTCCATGGCGCCGCTGACGCGCGACAACGAAAATAACGTGCTTATCCTCGATCCATCCGAGGGCGAAGGCGCCAGGCTGATGGATAAAGTGAAAAGCCTCTCGGGCGACACGCCTCTGAAATCCGACGGCAAAGAAGTCGTGCTGCTGGAAGCCCCCTCGTATTCCGCGCGAAGATAGCGAGCATTTCCCGGCCTGTAAACTTGTCCTTTCATGTCGCGAATGCTCGACGAAATCCGGGAGCAACCGGAAGCGCTTGCCCGGACGCTCAGCTCCGAACTGCGCCTCACTGAAAAATTCCGTGCGTTGATGGCCCGAAGGAGGCCCCGTCTGGTGGTTCTGGTAGCCCGCGGCACATCGGACAACGCCGCGCAGTTCGGCCGCTATCTCATCGAAATCACGACCGGAATTCCGGTGTCGCTGGCCGCGCCGTCGGTGCACACGATCTATGGCGCGCGCATGAACTACAAAGATGCGCTGGTGATCGCTCTTTCCCAATCCGGCGAATCGACCGACACCAACGAAGTCCTCGCGGAGGCGCGTAAAGCGGGGGCGGTGACGGCAGGCGTGACCAATCATTCCCGCAGCACGCTGGCCCGCACGGCGGAACATACTTTCCTGGTGCGCGCCGGGCGCGAGAAGAGCGTCGCCGCGACCAAGACTTACACGGGCCAGTTGATGATCCTCTATCTGCTCGCTTACGCCCTGGGCGCGAAGATCCGCATCGCGGATCTCGAATCCATCCCCGATCTCGCCGGCGCCGCGCTGGGGCTCGAAACCGAGGTGAGCGCGATGGCGGAGCGCTACCGCTTCATGCACCACGCAATCGTGGCCGGTCGCGGTCTGAACTATGCCAACGCGTTCGAGTTCGCGCTCAAGTTGATGGAAACCTGCTACATCGTCGCTGAGCGTTTTTCCGCCGCGGATTTCCTGCACGGGCCGATCGCCATGATCGAGCCGAATTTCCCGCTGTTCTTATTCACTCCGTCCGGTCCGGCGTGGCCTTCGATGCAGGACATGCTGGCCCGGCTGCGCTCGCTCAAAGCGGAGACGGTAGTCATCACGGACCGGCGCAATCTGGCCGCGGCCAATCTGGCGTCGCGGGTGATCTCGATTCCGGCTCGCATCCCCGAAATTTACTCGCCGATCCCCTACATTATCCCGGCGCAGTTGTTCTCGGCGGCGCTGGCCGTCGAGAAAAATCTGGATCCCGACCGCCCGCGCGCGCTGAGCAAAATCACCCGCACGATGTGACGTTCAATTCGAAATCGAAATCGTGGTGACCGTGGAGGCCTTCCCGTTGATAGTGATCACCAGGTCCCGATCTCCGGCACTGACTTTGGGCACCACGAAGTTCGCCTGATACACGCCGACGAGGCTTCCCGTCAATCCAACGTAGTTCACGGTCGCCTGCACACCGGCAACAGTCACCATGGCATCGGCAGAGGCCGGCACCGGCGAGACTCCGTTCGGTGAATAAGCGCCGGTAACCAAAGGGCCCGCGGGCGTAACCGGACCGCCGCCGGTAAAATAGGCCACCACGATATCACCGACCTTGGCGGGCGCCGCCGGCGTATTCAGGCTGTAGTCCGGGTTCGCCACCACCGCCTGATTCCCCGGATATTGCGGGAAAACTCCCGGCACCGCGGTCGCGGGGACGGTAACGGCAACCGTGTTGCTCGTGCCGCTCGGGTTCGTCACCACCACACTGGCCAGCCCCGGCGGGATATCCCACGGCATCTGCGCATTGATCTGAGTCTGGCTGACAAAGAACAGCGGCGCCGATTCGCCGTTGACGGTCACGCCGGTCGAGGCCAGCATGTCCGGCAGCGGGACCTTGGTTGCCGACGCCTGCGACGGCGCCAGCGCCTCTCCGTAGAGTGCGAAAATACTGCCCGCCGGTGTTCCCGCCCCAACGCCGCTAGCGGAGTTGGCCACCGCGAGTCCAGGATTGGTGAATGCGGAGTGGGCGCTGGCCGAAAATTGCAGCAGCACACTCGATCCGTCGACCGTGAAGTCGGCGCCATTGGTTGAGGTCATCGTAAAGGTGAGCGTCCAGGACGTACCGTTTGTATCCGTCAGTGTGGCCGAACCCTGGCACGATGAACCGATCGAATAGTGACCGGAAACCGTATCGGGCGTCCCGCTGCCCGCCGTGGTCACCGTCCAGTTACCGGAGATCGTTCCGCGCCCATCGAACTGGAGCAGCCCGGAGATGCTGTTGACACCTGTAATGGCGCCGAACGTCTCCGCGAAACCGTTTCCGTTGAAGAGGTAAGACCCTGACAGAAGGCTCGTGATACAGGCCGGCGGCAGCTGACCGCCGGATCCGGTAAGTATATAGGCTGTATCCTGACCGGTGATGCTGAAGGTTTGTCCCTGATTCCAGGTGATGAGCGTGTAGTTTGCACTGTCGCCGGTTGTGATACTGAGCGTGCCGACACAGTTGTTTGCCATGGTGTAGGTGCCCGCCAGCGCCTGCGTTAGACCCGCCTGGTTGTTGGTGTTGGCTGTAAGAGCGAAACTGACATTGCCCATACCATCGAACACCGCCGTTCCCGTCGCCTGATAGGAGGCGGTTAAAGCCGTCGACGCGTTCACGTTTCTCCCGGTCTGAGTCAGATAGTACGTCCCGGAGAGGCTCGAAAGAGTGCAGGATGGGGCGGTTTGCTTTTGTGCCAACAACGGAAGAGCCAGCAGCGAAACCAGCAGGAATCTGATCACAACGACCTCCCGCTGCCCGAGAACATCAACGTCGGGCTCGCGCCGGTCACGATGAAGTTCGCGCCGTCAGCCGCAAGAAGTGTGAATGCAAGGTTAAAGGACTGGCCTGCGGGGTCGGTGACCGTCGCCGTCCCGGTACAACCCGCCGTTACGGAATACTGTCCGGTGGTTGTATCGCTGGTCGTCATTCCTGTCGAGAGGTACCAGGTCGTGCTGACACCGCCCATGCCATCGAGCGTAACTAATCCGGAAATGTTGCCAATGCCGGAAACGGCACCCGACTTCAGCGCGAAGGACGATGCATTGAATGCGAAGGTACCGGTCGCCTGACTCGTGGAACACGAAGCGGGCAGCAACCCGCCGTTACCCGCAAAAGAATAGGTTCCATCCTGCCCATCCACGAGAAAGTTCTTCGAAAGCGTTCCCGTCGGGTTGTTGTAGGCCTCCAGCGTGAAGCTGGTCGTGTCTCCCGTGGTGATACTCAAACTTCCGCTGCAGTTAGCCTGAAGCGTATAAGTACCGATCAGGGTCTGCGACACACCCGCAGCCGCGTTGGTATTGGTGGTCAGCGAAAACGTCACCTTGCTCTGGCCATCGAAGGTGGCTGTCCCAACACCTTCCGACACTTTCGTGAAAGTAGCGGAAGAGCTGACGTCGCGCCCGGTAAGCGCGAGTGAATAGGTGCCGCTTAAAGATGCCGACGAACAAACCCCTCCTCCTATCCGTGTTTGCGCGGTCAGCCGGGCGCCCGGCAAGCCGATAAGACAAATAAGTACCGGCAGGTACAGTCTCAATGTATGTTCCTCCTGGACAGGAATAACACATCGGCCCCATCGGCCGTTGCAGGATGCACGGCCAAAGCGTACCGGTTCGCACTTTACGGATACTTGATTGCGGATTAATGGGTGGCCTTAAGCACTTCTTCGTAGACCGCGCGTGTCTCGCGTGCGGTCCTGCTCCAGGAAAAGGCCGCCGCGCGATCGAGTCCGCATCCACGCAGCACATTGCGCAAACGCGGATTCGCCGCGATGGTCCGCATGGCTTCGGCAATCTCCTGAGAGGAAGAGGCGTGAATCGCCGCGCCTCCCGCAACTTCCATAATCGCCGGGTCGCACGAAGTAATCACAGGACAGCCGCATTGCATGGCCTCCAACACGGGCAGTCCGAACCCCTCATAGTGAGACGGATAAACCAGCGCCAGTGCGTCGGAATAGAGTTGGGGCAATTGCTGGTCCGGCACTTCGCCCAGGAAATGGATGCCCTCGCCCGCGGGAATATCGGTGAAATCCGCCCGATTGCGGCCAGCGATTACGAGATCGGCATTTGTCTCCTCACGCGACTCGCGCCACCCTTCGATCAACCCGGAGACATTCTTCCGCGGTTCCAGTGTCGCCACGAAGAGGAAAAACGGCTTTGGCGCCGGCGATGTCGGCGACAGCGCGCGAAAGTGACTGGACGCGGCCAGCGGCACGGCGCGAACCCGATCCGCCGGCACCCCGAAATGGGAAATGATCTCCGTGCGCACGGCCTCGCTCACCGTGAGGATCATGCGCGCGCGCCGCAAGCGGACAAGCCATGGCGTCCTCCAGCGAACGCGGTCGGCGTCGGCGTTGTGTGTCTCGGTCTGCCAGGCCTTTTCCCGCCACGGCGAGAGGTCGTGAATGGTCAGAATCGCGGGCGTGGAACCGAGGTACGGCACTTCGAAATTGGTGCCGTGAAAAATCTGTGCGCCCGTCTGCCGGATCGCCTGTTGTATTCCCCAGAGCCACCAACGCCGCTCAGCCGAACTATGCGGCTGGCGTCCTCGCACCAGATTCACGGGCGCGCGTTCCGGCATGGGAAACGGCTGGTCCGAAAGCAGCGAGTAGATGTCTTCGGGAAACTCCCGCGCGAGGGCGATCGACAGCTCCGTCACGTAGCGCGGCAGTCCGCCAGACGACAGCGTCAGCGGCGTGGCATCGAGCGCGACGCGCACTTATTTGTGCTGCAGTTCCCAGTCGTAATTCAGGCTGGGATCGTTGTAAGGGATGCGCCCTTCATCGGCCGGATTGTAGAAGCGGTCGGTGGCGTAAATGAGAAGCGACGGTCCGGTCCCCACCACCTTGTAGCCGTGCGCGATGCCCGGCGGAATGAGAATCTGCCAGGGCCGCAGATTTCCCGCGTAAATCGTATTGCGCGCGCCGAAAGTCGGCGATTCCGGCCGCAGATCGATCAGCGCCACCTGCAGCATGTTCATGGCGGGCGTCCAGCAATCCGTCTGGTGGCGATGATAATGAAACGCCTTGATGATACCGGGGTAATTGAGAGCGGCCGAAATCTGCGTCGTCTCTTTGGAGTAACCGGCCACGAGACCCTGGCCGTTTCGCTGCACTTCGAGAAAGTAGCCGCGGTCGTCCGGCCATAGAGCGATGGGAGCGCATTTAACGCCCTCAATGAGCTTCGGCGAATCCGGCGCGAGAATCACGTCGCCGATGCCTTTCTCGCATTTCGGAATCTCGATGGTGATCTGTGTGATGGTCATGCGCGCACCGCTTGCGAACTCCGGCTCTGCGCCACCAGATTGGCGGCGCGCAGCAGCGATTCGAACGTGCCCGCGTCCGTCCACCAGCCATCGAGGAAGGAAAATGTCATCGTACCCTCCTGTATGTATGCGTTGTTGACATCCGTGATTTCCAGCTCATTCCTGCCCGATGGCTTGCAGGTCTTGATCTTCTCAAACACCGTCTCGTCGTACATGTAGATCCCGGTGACGGCGTGATTCGATTTCGGACGCGCGGGTTTTTCCTCGATGCCCACGATGCGGTCGCCCTGGAACTCGGCCACGCCGAATCGCTCCGCGTCGGTCACCTCCTTGAGGAGAATGCGCGCGCCTTTTTCCTGCGCCCGGAAAGAATCGACAGCGGCATGAATATTTTTCTCGATGATGTTATCGCCGAGCACCACGCAGATCTTCTGCCCGTCCGAGAAATGTTCGCAGAGATTGAGCGCGTCGGCGATGCCGCCTTCGCCTTCCTGATAGGTGTAGGAGATGTGCTTCAGGCCGAAGTGCTTCCCGTTGGCCAGCAGGCGCAGGAAGTCCCCCGAGTTCTTGCCGCCGGTCACCACCATGATGTCGGTGATTCCGGCGTCGACCAGGGTCTGGATCGGATAGTAAATCATCGGCTTGTCGTAGATCGGAAGCAGATGCTTGTTGGTGATTTTGGTCAGGGGAAAGAGCCGGCTGCCGGTCCCTCCCGCGAGAACGATACCCTTCATATGTAAACAAATAGGATACTGCTCTGCATGACACGCTATGACTGGACCGCGATTGCGGAAGAAAAATTAAACCCTCTGCTCAGCCGGCGGGTGGTTCATACCGGGCAGATGACGATCGCCCGCCTCCGGCTGGCAAAAGGAGCCGTGGTGCCTCTTCACCAGCATGTGAATCAGCAGGTGACGATGTTGACATCGGGCGTCCTGCAGTTCGATATGGGTGACGAAACCGTTATACTGCGCGCCGGCGAACTGCTGGTGATCCCGCCGGAGCAGCCGCATCGCGTGGAGGCGCTGGAGGAATCGGTGGCTACCGATCTATTCACCCCGCAGCGCGAGGACTGGATTCGCGGCGACGACGCCTATCTGAGGAAGTAACGCCTCAGCCGGTCTATTCCTGACCGCCGCCGCCGCCTTCGCCGCCGCCCAGATTCCAGTTTCCGCCAAGCGGATCGGGACCGTTCTGCGGCGCCGCGCGCAGAATCGGATCGACGCCCGAAATGAGCTTCAGAGCTCTCAATTTGGACAGATCGTCCGTAGCCGCCCCGGCCACCACGATCGGCTCACCGGCCTTGAGATCCGCCAGCGTGATCGAAGGCTGCTGATCGATTATCCGGCCCAGATCGATACCGCGACCACCGCCTCCTCTTCCGCCACGGCCCTGAAATCCGCCGGGAGCGCCGGCGCCCGGAGCACCACCGGCATCGGGTGGAGCGGCGGCTCCATAACCACCACGCCCCCGGCCACGCCCTTCGGCCTGGAAGGTCGGGTTGAGACGCCGCGCCAGTTGCAACGCCGTTGCATCGTCGAGCTTCTTCAGACTCGTATCCGAATTCACGGTGATGGTGATTGGTTTCTTGCTGGCGAGGTCCGTCGCCTGAATCTGCCCCGTAGCAGTATCGATCGATTTGATCTGCACGGGGAGAGTCTTGTAGAACCCGGACGTGATCGCCTCAACCTTGATGGCCGTCACATCGGCGTTCTTTTCGCCGATCACGGTCACCTGGTCGCCGGGCCGGATCGACGCCACCGTGCTCGGTTCGTTCTTCCCCGTTTCCGCGCTGAAGCGGGTGGCGTCCACGTTGCCGCTGACGTCCAGAGTCACATCCCGTGGCGGCCCGCCGCTGCGCACGGAGATCACGATCTTTTTGGCCTCCGGGTCCACGCTCGTGGCTACCCCGGCGACGCCGTCCTTCTTCCATTCCTCCGCGGTTTTCTCCTTGCGCTGAGCCAGTTCCTTGTTCTTCTCGAAATAGAGAAAGACCGCGGGTTGGCCCTCTTCTCCGGCGCGCAGCCTCGCAATAACGCGATCGCCGACGGAGACGTCCGACGAGGTCGCGCGCGTGGCTTGCTTGGTGTCGGTCACGCCGGCCGGGAGCCGCAGGAACTGAGTCTTGTCGTCGAACTTGACCGCTGTAGCATCGGTCTTGTCGGGCTTGATCGAGAGAACTTTACCCGAGGCGTCAACCTTCTCGACGGTTCCGATGAGACTGACATACCGGGGCCTGGCAGGTTGGGCGTCCTGAGCCACTGCGGGCAGCACGGCGGCAAACGCCAGAAGCAATCCAGACGCAACGATTCGCATGTCCATAGTATATTTGGCGGAGGCCGGGCGGCGTCCGTAACGTAAAGAAAGGTAATTGAGAAAGCTGTCGGCTGAGCGATCAGCTCAACTTCGCCGTCTGGCGATGAAACGGAACCGGTTCGGAAGCGGGAATCGCCCTCTCCTGGAGATGCTGCAGCGCGCGCACGCAGGCGCGGGCGTCTCGCGCCGCGCGATTGAGCGCCACCTGCTCCAGTGCGATACAGCTCCAGAGCGCCAGTACAGAGAGTGTCATCGCTACCAGACCTGGCTTCGTAATCCCGAATAACCGCAAACCGGCAATCCTTACCGCAGAGGCGGTTGCTCTTCCGAAGCAGCCCGGATTCCAATCCATTCGCACTCGTTCCAAAGGCATTACCCAGGCCGCCGGTGCTACTTGCGCGCCCGCGTGTGAAATCGGCGCGACAGGTTGCGCGGATGCGTTCAAAATCACCAAATCCGCAACCGTCGGGCACTCCGATTGCACAATCCGGGCGAGGAGTTTGGCGAGATGAAACGCGTCGCACTCGCTTGTTGCCTCGCCGGTGTGCTTCCTGCCTCCGCAGTCGCTGCCTTCGGACTACCGTGGTTTCACACGCGCCCCAAGCCAGTCCTGTTCGAGGAACCGCCGGTAATGAAGACCCGCGTCCCCATGCGCAAGCCGGTGGCACACCCCGGATCCGGACCGTCCGATTTGAAACCGGACGACCACCAGCCACGCCTGACGCCCAGGCCATACCCGGCCGGCGAACCGCAAGCCCCGCGTCTCAGACGGGAAACTGCGCGGTAATCTTCGGCTTCGGCTGACCGTCGCGATAGGGAGTCAGGCTGATATTGAGATCGAGTTCGGTCACTTTATCGCCCAGGCGCACGATCAGTTTCTGAAAACCGGTGTTCTTCGTTTGGGGCGGCGTCGACGGAACGGGGGCCTTGTCGAACACGGCGTGCCGGGGCGTGTGAATCTCGGCCGCCAGATTCCAGCCGTTTTTGCGCAGGATCGCGGTCTGCCCGGTTACCACTATGTCCGCATCCGTCATCATGCCCCAGATGACCTCCACCGGCTGGTCGGCGCGCACCGTATCCCCGATCAGCACCGCCTGCCGTTGGGCGAGGGCAAAGCGCCGAAACCACTGCTTTACCTTGCCCGGATTGGCGCGCGACAAATCGATCTGAACCCAGCTGAAATCGGGCGCGAACTCCTGCCGCGTAATCCGCGCCTCGGCGCGCGGATCCTGATTCTGATCGTCGATGAGCAAAGTATTGTGCGCTTCGGTGCGAGTCCGATAATACGTCCAGCGCTGCCTTCCGAGATACCCGGGCAAATCGTAATCGTCCGGTCCCAGATCCGACGCCCAGCGCACGCCGCCCGCGTCCAGCACGAAATCGCCCAGATCCAGATGCGCATGCGCGGCCTTGTTGTCGCCGCCTTTCACGGCCAGATAAATTGCGTTCGCGTCGTCCCAGGCGCTGCGGAAACACGCGATATCGACGCCTCGGAAAATGGCATCGGGCGGCCACGCCGGAGGCTGGAGAGGCGATCGGGCATCGCGATCGAACCACGCCAGATCGTAAGCGTCCGGATGCCACCCGCGATCCAGTTGCTTCTGCTCACTCCATGCGAAGACGGGAGTGCTGAAGCGCCTGGCCAGCCAAAACATTTCGGGGGCGACTCCCGCATCTTCCCCCGAATCGGCAAAATTGAAAACCTTCCCGGTTGGCCCGGTTGTATAGATGCGGAACCGGCCCGCCCGGTCGACTCCGTGCGCCGAACTGAGGCCGTAATCGTTGCCCAGCGCGGTCTGCAGTGCGGCAAAGAATGCGCAGGCGTACATGGTCACCAGATTCCAGTAAGCCTGGCCCTCGGGCCAGGACCCCTCCACCCCGTAGGTCGCCAGACCGTGAGGGATGGAATCGAACGCGTAGCGCAGCACGGCGCTGCATTTATCGTCGACGCCTTTGTCGGGGCCGGAATCGCCGGCGATAGCCAGCGCGCCGAGGCCGATGCCCGCGTTGCAGACGATGTTCGCGTTGTAATGATCCCGCGTCCAGCCGGTCTCGCGCTGATAGATTGGCAGCACCTGATCGAGCGCCTTGCCGACGATGGCCTCGCGAATCAGCGTTCGATCTTCCGGCGCAAGCACGTTATAGAGCCAGTCGTAGCCGAGAGCGAAGGCGTGCGTCATCTCCGCGGTGTCGGAAAAGACCGCTGGATTCCAATCGCGAAAACCCGCCGCTGCGCGGAGTTCGGCCGCGGCGCGGTGCTGATAAGGTTCGCGCAGTGTGATCCGGTACATCAACGCCAGCGTGGAGACTCGATCCAGTACCTTGCGGCACTGGGCCCGCAGGCGCGGCCCTGTCAGTTTGTATTCGACGGGAGGAGCCGTCAGCAGCCGTTCCGATTCCCTTTCGAGATCGAGATAGACCCGGTGGGCGAGAGAATTGTCGCGCACGAGCGACCGCAAACGGTCGAGTTCGGAATCGAGCAGAATCAGGCGAGGGTGCGCGGCGCGTAAAAGGCGCAGAGGATCATCATCGCTTTGTGCGAAGCTGTCCCGGACCAGGGTTGCGAGGCAGGCAAGCCGGCCGATCAGGACTCTGCGTGTGACCGCGTAGTCGCCCCTCATCTGAGAAACAGTTTGGCACAGGACGCGGGCGGAGCCTCAGGCCGCTATTTCCCGAAGCTCTTTGCCGGTGGGTGTAAGGATCTCACAGCCGGTCGCAGTCACCAGCACGGTGTCTTCAATCCGGATGCCGCCCCATCCCTCCATGTACACCCCGGGTTCGATGGTGATCGCCATGCCAGCTTCCAGCTTTGTCTTGTCCCGGCGGCCGATGCGCGGCCCTTCGTGGATCTCAAGCCCCAGACCATGGCCGGTCGAATGAACGAACTCCCGTTCGAGCCCGTAGCCCTTCAAGGCTTGGCGTGCCGCATGATCGACCGCGCTGGTTCGGGCCCCCGGCTTGACCGCCGCGATCGCCGCCAACTGCGCTTCGAGCACCGCGCGATACGTGCGCTTGTATTTCGGCGTCGCCGTCCCGACGTGCACCATCCGGGTCATGTCGCTGGCGTAGCCGTCGCGAAACGCACCCATATCGATCAACAAAATCCCCGGACCGATTTTCGACGCGCCGGGGCTGGCATGCGGCAATGCGGAGCGCTCACCTGCGGCGATGATCGTGTCGAAAGATGGCGCTTCCGCGCCCAGCCGGCGGTTTTGATAATCAATCTCGGCCGCCAGGTCGGTTTCCCGCATGCCGATTTTGAATCGCTTCAGCGCCGTCTCCAGGGCACGCGAATTCGACGCCACCGACGCCCGGATGCGCTCGATTTCGCCCGCGTCCTTGATCATGCGCAGCCGTTCGATCAGGCCCGAGGTCGGCTCCAGTTGTACCCGCCCCGGCGATTGCTTCTTGTACGATTCGAGCTGCGAGACCGTGAGGTTGTCCTGCTCAAACCCGACGCGGCGCACGCCGGCCCGATCCATCTCCCGCACAATTGCTTTGGGCAGTGGACCTTTAACCACGCGCACGCGGCAGTTTACCTGCTGCTGAGATTGCGTGGTGTAGCGTGGATCGGTAAACAGAATCGCGGTCTCACTTTGAAACAACAGGACCACGCCATTGCTGCCCGTAAAGCCCGTCAGATAGCGAACGTTGTGAAGATTCGTTACCAGGAGCGCGTCCAGCTTCGGTTCGAGGAGCAGTGAAGCAGCGGAAGCCCGCCGGTTTTCTTCGATGGTTTTTATCGGCATCGGCGTCAGCGGCACCCTAAGGAATGAGTAACAGCTTGCCGGCGGTTTTCCGGCCTTCGAGATCGCGATGCGCCTGCGCCGCATCCGCCAGCGAATACTTCCGGTCGATTCGCAATTTGAGCTTCCCCGAAGCGATCCATCCCAGCACATCGCCGGCGCGCCACAGCAGTTCTTCGCGCGTCAGCACATGATGCGCCAGGCTCGGGCGAGTCAGAAACAGCGAGCCTTTCTGGTTCAGAATATTCGGGTCGACCGGCTGTACCACGCCGCTCGACTGGCCGAACAGCGCCATGGTGCCGCGCGGCCGGAGAATGTCAAGGCCTTTCAGAAACGTGCTGGCGCCCACCGAATCGTAGATAACGTCGACGCCTTTGCCGCCCGTGAAGCGTTTCACCTCGGCCGCAAAATCCTCCTGTGTATAGAGAATCGTCTCATCGGCGCCGGCTTGCTTCGCAATGGCCGCCTTCTCCTCGCTGCCGACGGTGCCATAGACCGTCGCCCCGAGCATCTTCGCCATTTGCACGATCAATCCGCCGGCGCCGCCCGCCGCCGCATGCACGAGGGCTTTGTCGCCGGGCTTGATATGAAACGTCGAGTGCGTCAGGTAGTGGGCCGTCATGCCCTGCAGCATGGCGGCAGCCGCGGCCTCGAAGTCGACGTGATCAGGCAACAACACCAGCGTCGCCGCGGGCACCAGCGCATACTCCGAATACGAACCGCGGGCCATGGCATACGCCACGCGATCGCCGGCTTTGACTTCGGTGACGTTCGCTCCGACCGCTTCCACCACTCCCGCGGCCTCACTGCCAGGCGTAAACGGAAGGTCGGCTTTATAGAGCCCGGTGCGGAAATACACGTCGATGAAATTCACGCCGGAAGCGGCTATCTTCACCAGCGCCTGGCCCGGTCCAGGCGACGGCTTCGGGACGTCCACAAATTTCATCGCGTCGGGACCGCCGCATTGAGTGATCTGAATCTGTTTCATGGTTTTTCGGAATGGAGCGCCAGCCGTATAATTCTGCCGGAGTGCGCCGCGAAAGCATACAGTAGCAGAAACAGCACGCTGAAAGGAAAGATCATCAACCGCCCGATGGTGCGGATCGCGCCTTCGCCCGAAAGGCCGAGGCGCACGAGACAAAACTCCCTCACCGCCCTGGCCTGCTCGCGATTGATCCAGAAGTAGTCGCCGTTCTCGTTAATGACGAACACCTTCACCGGCAGCCGCAGCGCCAGCAGCCACTTCCACTTCGTCATGATCGGTTCGGCGGAGCAGATGATGCCCGCGATCGAATAATTCCGCCCGCGCAACTCCCGCAGCAGCTCTTTGCGGGCTTCCGGCGAAACGTAGTCCGTGACGCGATAGACCGCTGCTTCCGTTTCCAGCCCGCTGGGAAGGCCGCCATAGCAGGTGACGAGGTCAATGGGAGCTTCACGCGCCCACGTCGCGCGCAGATGCGGCAGAAGGCCTTCGATCAGAGATCGCGAACCACTCTCGATCAGCAGAATCCGGTTCACCGGCGCCTCGCGCCGGCTGAGGACGTATCGCAACGCTATTCCCAGCCCGACCCGGCGCGCGCGGGCATGATCTTCATAAACGCCTCGACCCCGTGAATCTGCCCGCCATAAACCTTGAATGCTTCCCAGACAATCAGCGCATTGCCGGGCCCGTACGATCCCGTCTGCCCGAAATTCATGCGCAGCAGGACGATGCCGAGCTGCTCGTCGACCGCGATCACGCGCGTCGTGATGCCGGGATGCGCCATGATCTTCTGCGTCTTGATATTTTCACAGCCTGCCCGCGCACATCCCGCCCCGGCAGTGCGCACGCCGTTCTCGATCCGATAGGCATCCGGCGCGAAGGGCGCATCCACGGTAACGAAGCTTCCGATCTTGAGTCCCGCCGGATAGAACTCGGCGACCTTGATCGCCTCTTCGCGCGGCATGAGTTGCGACTTATCGGGCGGAGCCGACATGACCGGCCCCGCGGTCTCCAGCTTGTCGATGCCGAAGAGCGCCCCCTCGCTCTGCTTCCTCGTCACCTGCGTTTCGATTTCGGTGATCTTATCGCCCACGACTTTCATCCTGAGCACGAGCAGCGCGGGCTTGCCGCCGTCTTCGACTACGACTTGGGAGGCCGCCACTCCCTCGCGCACATCGAGAATGTCCTGGCGATATCCACGAATCTTCGAAGCGGTTTTCCAGAGGCCATCGCCCAGCTTGATCTGCAAGGTGTCCTCGGTAATTTTCGCCTTATCGCTGAGCGGCAGGGCACCTGGATTGCGCGAAACCATGGCGTTCAGATATTGCGTGATGAAATCGCGCAGACAGCCGCGGTCGCAATCCGGCGTCGCCGCCGATATCGGCAGCACCAGAACCAGCGCCAGAAGGGGAATTCTCATGAACTCAATTCAATCGTTTACAGGGCAGGATGTCAACTCGCGGGTAGTCCGCTAGATGCTGGTTGAAGTGGGAGAACCACTGGTCGGCGGTGTCGCTCCGGTACGGCTTCTACAATTTCCTACCGGGTTCACAAATCCTTGCGCGTGACGCCAGCGATGGCGGCGGGGATCGCGGATCGCTTGTGGAGTGTGCCGGATCTACTGGAGGCAGCGTGATTCAGCCCGGCCCATTTCCTCTGTGGCCGCCACCACCATGCTGGGCTTTTTGTTTTATGATCGGACGGAATGAGGCTTGCGCGTATACGCCCTCAGTGGGAGAAGCCGCCGTTGCGGATTCACATACAAAAATATGGAATCATCGCACCGCTGTGTGGACAGACCATCAATGCTCCGTGTGTTACTGACCCCGATTCGGTGACATGCAAGAAGTGTCTGCGCATGCTCCGCAAAAAACCGTTGCGGATACGATAAAGCGCATCAACCAGCATTTAGCGGACTACCAACTCGTGGGTAGATTCAGCGCCTTACCTCAGAATCTGCGCGATGAACTCCAGCGCGCGCGGGTCGTGCGATTGCCCCAGCCAGAACAACGCCCTTTTTCGGACATTCGGGTCGCGGTTCGTCTTCGCCAGATCGATCAGCAGCGGAATGCCCCGATCGCCGGGCAATTCTGTCAAGGCGAATACCGCTCGGTCCTTGACCGCGCGATCCGAATCGTTCAGCGCCGCATTGCGGATCACCTCCGCGGCTTGCTTATCGCCGGCCTTTTGTGCCAGCCAGAAAAGGGCCTGCCCACGGACCCAGGCGCTCTTGTCGTTGCGGGCGGCTTCCATCACCGCCTGCATCCCCGCGGGGTCTTTCGACTGCGACATCCCGAATATCACCTGACCGCGGACCCGATCGCTGGGATCGTTGACCAGCATCCTATGCAGCACCTCGACGCCTTTCCCACCCCGCGAAGTTCCAAGCCAAAACGCGGTCCTGCTCCTGATGCTTTCCGGCTGATCGGGCGCACTCAGCTCGTCAAGCGCTTTATCCGCTGCCCCACCCGCATGCAGCGCGATGGCGAAGATAGCCTGATCTGTTTCCTGTCCGGCCTGCGATTTCAGCCAGGCCACACTTGCATCCCCGGGCACGCCGTTGATCCAGTAGAACGGCAGATTTCCGCCATCCAGGCTGCAGTCCGGAGACACCACGCGTAAACGATCCACGCGGCCGCCCTCCATGCGCACCAGCACAACCAGCGAGGTTTCTCCTTCAAGCCGCACCGGCGCGCCGCTCGCATGCCCGCGACAGCCGTTGTCGAGGCAGCACGTGTCGCCGCGATTGCCCGGAACGGCCGGTTCCGCATACCCGGCCCAGAAAGGCCCTGCTCCCAACTTCGCGAACTGCGTGGCGAGCGATCCCGCGAATGCGCGCGTCTCCAGTTTTGCGTTTTCGATCCGCGGTTGCTGCGCGCAAGCACTGGCTGCAACGAGGACGAGCGCAAGGGGCCGGATCATTTCAACAACTCCAGCATGTAATCGGTGGCTTCTTTGCTGCGCATCATCGAGAGTTGCTGCACGATCGCCTTCTTCATTTCGGGATCCCGCTCCTTGCGCGCGAGCCCGACCAGTTGGGGCGCCCCGCCCGCGATGAAAAGCGCCTGTACGACGGCTCTCTTCACGCTTGCGTCGCTCGTTCCGGAATAGATACCGGCCAGCAGTTGCAGTCTCTCGGGCGAGCCGGCCATGCCCAGGTAACGCACCGCGCGTATTTGCAAGTCGGGATTCCCGGAGCCCTTCGCATAATCCGCCAGCAGTTGCTGCGCGCGCGGCGACTGGTTCTGCGCCAGCACGAACATCGCGCGGTCCTTCACGGGAGGCGCCGCAGTCCCTTTGAGAACCCCTTCGAGCAACGGAACCGCCCGGTCCGGATCGGCATTCATCAGACCGTTGATCGCGATCAGCTTGATGTCGTCGTTGGATTCATCGGCCGGGGATACGGCCTTCCCGGAACTCTGCCGCACTTCCACCTGGAGCGCCTGCGCGTCGTTCAGCCAATGGCTCTTCGGATAATCCCGCTGCAGTTGCGCGATGGATGCCAGCGCGTCGTCCCGCTTGCCCAGCCGGTTCAGCGCATAGGCTTTCCAGTAAAGTGCGCCATCCGCGCGCGCCGACTTCGCATTGATCAACCTGTCGAAGCTCCGAATGGCAGCGTCGTACCCGCGATTGTCGAGCGCACGCATGCCCGCATCGTAACCGCTGAGATAATCTGCGTTGGCGTCGCATCCCGGAAAACGCGCCGTATGCGAGCTGCAATCGGGGAAGTCGGGCGTGATGTGCAGGTTAGCCTGGGCGAGGGCCTGGCGAGCCTGCGCCATGGCCTCCTGTAACTGGCCAAGGTCCATGGATGGAAGCGGCTCCTGGCCAAATGCGGGCAAGGCCAATGCTGCCACCGCGAGCAAATAACGACAGACTATGTTCATGATATTTTCCCCGGAGTGTTTGAAATTCGCAGATTCGTTTCGATAATTCTGACCTTGAACAGCAGCGATTCGGCATCGATCCGCCGTTTCAGATCCCCCAGTTGAGCGGCATCCGGCCGGTCCGGCGCGTTCGCCACTTCGAGCACGAATCGTCCGACATCATCGAGCAGCGGAAGCATCCCCGCGTTCTTCCAATCCGTCGATAACACCTGGCGCATCAGCCGGTCTTCATTCACGAGATCCCTCGCCCTGACCCGATCCGCGGCGAGATCGGCGGCATCGCTCATATTCGAGACCTCGGTCAGCAACAGTCTGCGCACGCTCCAGATGATCGGCCAGCGAAATTGCCAGAATGCGTTCTCGCGCCTGCTGCGAAAGCCCCGCGGTAATCGTCGGAGCCGGCCGGGAACTGATTCTGCCCGCAAAAAAAGCCGCGACCAGCATCGCCGCGGTGGCGGCAGCCGCCAGCCAGAAGCGTGTACCCGGAAGCGCGCCGCGGCGATCCAGCTTTGGTTCCAGCCTCGCCCAGACATTGCGGCGGAATGCGGCATCTGACTCCGGAATTACCCACTCATCGCAGGCATCGAGCGTCTGCGCCAGGGATTCCGCCGCGGCGCGGCACTCCCGGCATTCCGCCAGATGCGCGCGCGCGTTTTCAGGCACGCCGGGCTCACCGTAATACAGCAACACCAGATCGTCTTCGCTCAGATGTGTCATCGCCATCCGCTCACCGCCGGCCGGAGGGCTCGCCGCAACTTCTGGACTGCGCGAAAAACCGCGTGTTTGGCCGCGCCGGCCTCCACTCCGAGCACCTTCGAAATCTCCAGAATCGGCAGCCCCTCATAATGCCGAAGCACAAAAGCCGCACGTTCCATCTCCGTTAACCGATCGAGCGCCGGCAGCAGCAAATCGGTGATCTCCGCGCTCTGCGCGAGACGTTCCGGCGAAGGACCGCCATGCGGAACATGGGCGAACGGTTCCGCACAAGCTTCCGCCTTCGCTTTGCGCCCGCGGATGTGATCGAGCGCGCAATTCACGCCAATGCGATGCAGCCACGTTCCAAAGGCCGCGCGCCCATCGAAACGGCCCATCTGTTTCCAGGCCCGCAGAAATGTTTCCTGTACCAGGTCTTCGGCGTCGGCAGTGTTTCCCGTCATGCGATAAGCCAGCCGGAATACGGCGGAGCTGTGGCGTTCGACAAGCGACTGGAACGCGACCTGGTCGCCTTGCCGCGCTTTACCAATAGCCAACTCACCGCCCGCATCCATCCGGTTGTCTGTTTAGACTCGGGTCGCGGACGCCGGTTAGCTACAGCTTCGAGGCTTTTTCGGCCGCGGAATGGAGCAGATCGCCCAGCGCCCGGGCCGCGTCGATGTTGAGACTGACCACCACATCGAAGCTTCCTTCGAGCTTTCCCGTTTCGCAAACGGTGAGCTTGAGAGCGACCCGGCGGCCGACCCATTCGCTCTCCGACGGCCCCACATCGGCGTTCTCCAGTTGCAGAACGCCTCCGAGGCACGGCTCGAACGCGGGAATTGCGTCGCGCAGGGCACGCGGGAAAGTGACCCAGTTTGGCAGCGGGCGCGTCAATGCAGTGCTCATAGCACTTAGAATAATTCGATCAGCGCCTGGTCACCAGGCAATTCCGTCCCCAGCGATTTCCGGATCGTAGCCGCAATCATTGCCGGCGTCACCGGATTGTTCCGGGGCTCCGCGCCAATCCGATCCGAACTCCCGTAAACCTGACCACCCCGGATTCCCCCGCCGGCCATCACAATCGAAAAACAGTGCGGCCAGTGATCGCGTCCTCCGTCGGGATTGATCTTCGGCGTGCGGCCGAACTCTCCCATCGCCACCACCAGCGTGCTGTCAAACAATCCTCGCCGGTCGAGATTTTCCAGCAATGAACTGAACGCCGCGTCGAACCTCGGCCCCGCCACTCCGGCATAGCTCCGCATCCCACCATACGGGCCCCACCCGTGCATGTCCCAGTCGAGGTCAGCGAACAGATCCACGTTGCGAACGCCGGGCAGCGCCGTCCGTTCTTCCGCCTCTCCATGCGTGTTGGCGTCGTGATAAACGGACCGGATAATTGCAAACCGATCCGCGTGCCGCGCCATACGCGGGAAAATTTCCGAGATCTCGATCGCTGGAACGTTTGTCTGTATCGGCCGGAACGGCCCCCGAATCTCGCGCGGCGCATCCGGTTTCATATCCCACGTATCGAGTTGCGACGGTCCCCCGCGCAGCCGCAGCAGGATGCATTCGCGCGAGCGCCGTTCAGGACGCAGCAGCGGCGCCAGAGCGGTCGACAAAAACTCGCGCCGGCGAATCACTGGCTCTCTTTATACTCCTCGTGCCAGGCCATCTGGATCGCCTCCAGTTTGCCTTCATTCGATTTCGCCGGATCGTCCTTGAACTCCAGCAGCGCGGTGACCCATTTGTGCAGGTCGGTAAACCGGACCGTCAGCGGGTCCACGCCGGGGTGCTTTTCCATCAACTCCAGCGCAATGTCTTCGGCGTCTTCCCAGGTAAGTCGAGGCATCACGAACAATGCTATCGTGGCGATAGCAACGTGTTCCCCCGCCGCGCGATCGTCATTCTCCTTATAGTCGGCACCTGCTGCCCGATTTTCGCCCAACTCACGCCGAAGCAGAAGGCCGACAATCTCGAATCTTTCGAAGTCGTCTGGCGCACGGTGCGCGACCGCCATCCCGACCCCAATCTGAACGGTCTCAACTGGCAGGCGATTCACGATTCCACCAGACCCGCGATCGAGAAAGCTCAGTCGATGCGCGAAGTCCGCGGCATCCTCGTCGACATGCTGGCGAAGCTCCAGTCTTCGCATTACGCCATCATTCCCGCCGAAGTTTATAAGCAAATCGACAGCCCGGCGGCGCAGTCCGGCAATTCCGGGATCGTGCCCGTGATCGTCGGCGGCAAGGCGGTAGTGGGAAGCGTCGATCCGGATTCGCCCGCCGCGCAGGCCGGCCTCCGGCCTGGCATGGTACTCGACTCCATCGACGGCGCGAAGATCGACACCACGCTGCTCGACAATCTCAAGGACCAGGAATCGCACCGCATCCTCGAGCAATCGGTCACGCGTAAACTCGACGGCCCCGATACCCGACCGATCGCGCTTGATGTTATCGACGAGCGCGGCCAGGCGAAACATATCGAACTCGAACGAGCGGCGCCGAAAGGCGACCTCGTGCGCTTCGGCAACTTACCCGAGATGCGGGTGACTTTCGAATCCCACGCTCTCCCCGACGGCGCGGGTTACATTCACTTCAACGAGTTTCTGGATCCGGTTTCGATCATGCCGAAGTTCGAAGCGGCACTGAAAGGCTTCGCCAAAGCTCCCGGCGTAATCCTCGATCTGCGCGGAAACCCTGGCGGCATCGGCATCATGGCCATGGGTATTGCCGGCTTCTTCATCGACCGGGATGGTTTGAAACTGGGCGAAATGAAAATGCGCGACGCCACGCTCAAGTTCGTGATCTTCCCCCGCCCCGAAACCTATGCGGGTCCGCTCGCGATTCTGATCGACGAGGGCTCGGCATCCACATCCGAAATTCTTGCGGGAGGACTGCAGGACCTGAAACGCGCGCGGATCTTCGGCGTGCGCAGCGCGGGGGCCGCTTTGCCCTCCGACATCATTCGGCTTCCCAACGGCGACGGTTTCCAGTATGCGCAGGCCAGCTACACTTCGACTGGTGGAAAGGTTCTGGAAGGCGCGGGCGTCACGCCGGATGTCGTGGTAGCGCAAACGCGCGAAGCCCTGCTCGCGGGGCGCGATCCCGTCGTCGAAGCCGCCGATGCCTGGATTCGCTCGCGGTAATGCGGGCGGTATCGTCGCCGCCGCGTCGTTCTTTTTCGCCGTTCCTCTCACCGCCGCGCCGCAACCCACAGCGGCAGCCATTCTTGACCGCTATGTCGCTGTGACCGGCGGCGCCTCGGCGTGGCACGCCAAACATTCCGAGCGCGATGAGATCGAAGGACGCACGCTGGATGGAGAACGCATCGTCCTGCGCGCCACCGTCTCCCTTTCGCGCAGCGGCGATTCCTTCAGCGATATCCGCGTCCCGCAGGTGGCGAGCGAAGGCGTGTACAAGGGAGTCGCCTGGGCCGTCTCGCAGTTCTCCGGGGTTCGCATCAAGCGCGGCATGGAGCACGACGAAGCGCTGCGCGATGCGCGCATGCTGGAAGAGGGCGATTGGCGCTCGCTCTACCCGAAGTCCCGTATTGCGGGGATTGAAAATATAGGCGAAGAGCGCTGCTATAAAGTTCTTCTGCTGCCGTCCCCGGTCGAGAAGGTCGAATGGTTCAGCATCGCCACCGGCCTGCTGGTCCGGCGCGCTTCTTCCGAGATCGATACGGCGGGCGACACTCCGGCCGGCTACACGGTCGAAGAATGGGCAGTGCACGACGGCGTAAGACAGCCGCGGGTGATGCTCGCGTGGCGCGGCGAATTCCAGTATCGCGTCACGGTTCTCGACACCACGTACAACTTCGCCCATAGCCGCGCCGATCTCCAATGGCCGCCCGAGGTCGCCGAATACCTCGACGCGGCACGAGCCGGCACGGCATTGCCGAACGCCGAAGAACTTGTTGAGCGCCACATCTTCGAAACGGGCGGCCCGGAAGCCTATGAGAGGCTGCGCACGCAGAAGATCACCGGCACCGTCATGTATATTTCGCGCAATATCGAAGCGCATATGGAAACATGGGCCGCCAGCGGCGGACGCTATTACCAGTCGACGGATATTCCCGGCATGGGCAAACAGGAAGAAGGCAGCGACGGCATGATCGCCTGGGACCGCTCGCCGTCGCTCGGCCCGCACGTGCGTCCGCGCAGGAATTCGGCCTCGCTCGGCATTACGCTCGATGCGGCGGGCGTAGTCGCGTGGCGGCTTCTGATCGCACGCGTGCGCACGGAGGCGGAAGAACAGATCGACGGCCACGATTGCTATCGAGTCCGGCTGGTGCCGCGCGACGGGTCCGCAGACATGCTGCGCTGGTACGACCGCAATACAGGGCTGCTCTACCGTACCTCGCTCGCGACCAGAACCGACATGGGCGATCTGCCGGTGGTGATGACCTTCGAGGAATACCGCGACGTCGGCCAAGTAAAATGGCCTTCGCGTATTCGCATCACGGCCTCGGGCCAGGACACCATGTTCTCGGCCGACGAGGTGAAACTGAACGAACCGCTGGACGATTCGATCTTCGACGTGCCCGCGGAAATCCGCGAACTGGCCGAAAAGAAACGATAGCGTGGACTGTGGAAGCGTTCAGCGGGTGAATGCAAAAATCTTCACCACGCTCGGCTGTCGGCTGCCCAAAATACGTTCCGCGCTTGACCTGAAAACGAGTTTCGCCCATGGCGATTCTTCCACGTCCACGCAACTATGGGTCGGGTCGGAACTGGCCAGTGTCGTTCGCAATGACGGATGCCCTGAGATCCATTCGCGCGCGTCCTTCTCCGACTCGAACCTTTGTACGGAAAGCATTCGCTCGATGTCTTTGCCCGCGGCTGTCCGCCCCATCTCGGTCACGAACACCTGCGCCCCGGCGCTCGATTCCCGCATTCCATCGAACAAATAAAGCCGCGCCCCCATCGAGCGGTAAAAGGCCGGCAAGTAAACCCGCAGAGTCACGCTGCTTCCGTCTTCCCGCGCGACATGAAAAACGCGCGAATAGTCGGAGATGTTTCTCTGCGCGCGAAGCACGAGAGCCGGCAAATGCGAAGTCACCACCTCCGGCCCGAGCACGGCGTATCGTGCGCCAACCCGCTCCACATCGCGCCATGCTTCCTCGGGCCGCGTCTCTACCAGGAATCGCGCCGTTTCCACGCCACTGTCAGCCGCTCCGTTGGCATCCGGTATTCTCCGGGCCAGGGCCGTTACCCAGGAACCCTTATCCCAGTCCGTGAGAATGCTGTACGCCGAGCCGGGAAAAATGAATGCCTGCCCCGGCCGCAGCGCGGGCCAAAACCGGTACCACGCGGCCGGGCTGCCCATGGGCTCCGGCGTGTTCGCGCGAAGCCAATCCATCGCGTTCCACCAATCCGGATCGGGACCGCCGCTGGAGCCGACCTCCGCCACGCCGAACGGCGCGGTGGAAGCCGTGGCGAGGACGATGAGTATCGCCGCGGCCAGGCCACGCAACCATGGCACGCGCCCAGGGATGCGCTCGACGATCCACGCGCTGGACCAACCCGCCAGTATCGCCACCACGATGCAGGCGTAGGCACCCATGCGCACCTGGAAGAGCACTCCGGCAATCATCGTCACGGTCCAGACGACAAATAGCGTCAACGCGGGACGCCTGCTTCGCCAGGCGGCCAGAACGATCCCCGCCAGGCCGCCGGCCGCCAGTATCCATGCCGCGCCGAACATATTGAAGACCGATCGGAGCCCGCCCGGCGGCGAACGCCATAGTGGCATGAGCTCGTTGATTTCATCCACCACGGTCTTGCCGGAGTGCCAGGGCATGAACCTCTCGATGGTGGCCGTCAGCCCGTGGACTGCCACCGGGTCGAGAAGGGCCAGTACGGCGAGTGCACCCCCGGCCGCGACCGCCATCGAACCATAGAGGAAGACGCCGGACCAGTTCCTTTGCCGCGCGATCCTGTGCAGCAATGCCGAGAGCGCAGTCACCGCGATTCCGCCGATGAGCACCAGCCAGGTGTATATCGACCAGAGGCTGCTACTGCCGGCAAGGAATGCGACACACGTCACCCCGAGGGTAGCCACGACTGCGCGCGCAAGCGCCGGAGCAAGGAACGCCGCCACGACCAGGATCGCAGGCACATAAACTCCAGCCGCGCGAATATTGAGGTAGGCGCCCAACACCACTCCCGCCGCGGCTGCAATCACCCAGCGCCGGCGGCCGCTCGACTCGCAAGCGGCTGCGACGAGGCAGAGCACAAGCAAGCTGGTCATGCTTTCGATTGCATGATGGTCGGGCATTCCGAGATGCGTCACCCATAGAAATGACCCGGGGATGATCGCCACCCAGAAGGCGCTCATCATGCCTGTAAGATCGCCAAACAAGCGCCGCGCCAGAAAGAAAACCGGAATCGGGAACAGGCTCCCGAGGATGGCCGGCAGCCATGCGCCCGTTTCGTCCACCAGCCTGTCGGAAGGCGAAGCGGCGCCCAGAAGCCACGCGAACGACCCGACCATGTAATCCCAGAACGGAGCCGCGGCGACGTTGCCAACCGCGTACCTGCCGAACGGATACAACCCGAAGGGATCGAATCCGCTTCGCCACGGGAAATGCGCGACCAGGTTATGAATGGTGCGCATGTGATACCACGCGTCGGGTTCCTGAAAGCTGACGCCGCGCGGGGTGAAGACCGCCTGCCATGACGGAATCACGCGCAGCGCCAGCGCCAGACAGACGGCAGCGGAGACCGCAACGGCGATGTGCGTTCTTCTAGTCACAAGCTCTATTCGTACCGCACCCGCGGTGTCGAATGAGTAGAGACCGTGCGGGTTATTATCGTCGTGTCTGCCGCGCAGCATGTTTAACTCGATGTTTTCCCGTTCGAAGAGTTCGAGCCCCGAGTCTCCTGCGGACAAGACGCCCGTCCGTGAGGGCTTCAGTTACGACCTGGCAATGCGGCGTATTTTCTATCTGGCGGTCCTCGGCTGTGTGATCGTCGGCGTCTACGCGTGGGGCGTCTCCCCAAGCCCGCTCGTTGCCGCGATGGTCGGCATTATGTCCGCCGGCGCCGCGCTGCTGTCCGGCGGCCTCGTCGGCTTTCTCTTCGGTGTGCCACATCTGCGGACGCAGGAAGGCGATGCCACCGTCAAAAACGGCGTCCCGGATGCGCGAGATTCCCGCTACACGCCCAGCACCAGTCTGGAGCAGATCTCCGACTGGCTGACGAAGATCATCGTTGGTGTCAGCCTGATCGATCTGCGCTCGATTGCAGCCGAAACGGATTCGCTCGCGACCAGAATCCAGACCGCGATGGGCGCAGCCACCGCCGGAAACGCTTTCGCTCTGGGCCTTATCCTGTACTTCCTCATCTGCGGATTTACTTTTGGCTTTCTGTGGTCTCGCCTGTATCTGGCCGATTGGTTTCGCAAAGCCGACGAGGTAAAGAAGCTTCGGGTACAGATTTCGCAACTGGAGCGCCGGCGCCGTGACGACGCGAAAGCGCTGTCGCTGATGCTTCCGCCTCCGGCTGACGACGAGCAACTTCCGGCGCCGGAGGCAGAGATCGTTGAAACCGTAAAAAACTCGTCGCGGGCGATTCGCGACGAGCTATTTCGGCGGGCCCACGACGAATCGGCAGCTTTCAACAAACCGGATCGCCATCCGAACTTTCACGCGATCGTTCCCGTACTCAAAGGGCTCATCGCGGCAGACCCGGAGGGCCGACATTTTGAATATCGCGCGGAACTCTCCTTCGCGCTCAGCCGCCGGAAGCCTCCCGATCTGCCTGAGGCTGAGAAGTACATCTCGGAGGCGATCCGGTTGCGCGATCAGAATCAGCAGAGGGGATGGCGCTATTACGAAATGCGCCGCGCCAGATACCGGATCCTGATGGATCCCGTCAAATCTCAGGCCGACGCGGCGACAAAGGAGGCGATTATGGCCGACCTGCGCGCGTCCTTCGAACAAAGAGACAAATGGGCGTCGAATCTGGAAGGAGAGCCCTGGGTGAGGGACTGGTTAAACGCCAACAACCTGATGGGCGAGTTTTCCAACTCAACACCGGGAGCGACCTCGTCTCCGACGCAAAGCGGCGTCGGCTGATCAGGCAGCGGCTGATCAGGCCTCGGCTGATCAGGCGCCGGCCGTCTGCTGCGCCGCGCCCGCGGACGAATAGTTCTCAACAAGCTGAACGAACGCCGGATTGGCGAGCCCGGTGTAATGCGCGTCTTCGATCGCGGCAGCCAGAGGGACACCGCAATCGGCGAAGAGATGAACTGCCCAGAGGGCCGACGCACGGTCGCCGCTCGAGCAGTGCATCAGCACCGGTTTCTGCGCCGCGCCGAGACAGGCGCGCACGAGGTTCGCGCGCTGATCGAAATCGCCCTGATCGATGCCGTGCGGGAACGGGATGTTCGTGTAGCTGATATGCAGCGCCAAAAGGGCGGAGTCTTCATTGAGGTCGAAGCCCGGCTCGGAAGGATCGCGAAGGCAGATCACGGACTTGACGCCAAGAGCGGCGATGGCATCGAGGCCCTGCGGATCGGCGGGCTGTCCGGTGATGTAGTAGTCGTTAACACGAAAACCACCCTCATAGGCGATGGGGATGGTGCACGGTGTGGGCGTATAAGCGGGAGTCATAGTCTTCCTTCGCATATTGGTCATTGCAGAATCGGGGGCGCCGGCCCGGGATCATGATAAATGACCCTGCATTCTACTCACGTTCTATTCTGCAGGACCTCGGCCTCCCGTGGACTTCGCGAGCCGCGCATTGAATAGCGCCAGTGCTTCTTCCGGTGTCCTGGGGCTTACATTCGCAGGCTGGGCAGCCACGGTCTTGAGAGCCGTAGCAGATAAGGGACCCGAGTAAGTCCCGGTCTGGTTGGACGGCGATGCGGTCAGATACTGACTGAGGCTCGGTGCGTTGGCGTCGCGCTGTGTGAGCGATTCGCCCGCGGGGAGGCCGAAAACATCCCAAACGGTTCTGATGATCGAAGTGTGATCGAACGGCGTGCTCCCGCTCGGCGGAATCGTTGTACCCTGGGCGATGTACGGCGACACGATAATCGCCGGCACCCGGCATCCCAGAGAGGTAAACCCAAAACCGTCGGCCGTCGAATCGGCATCGTCGTGCGCGGGAGGAACCGGAATCGGCGGCGATCCGCCGCCGGGCGTCGTCGCGGTTCCAGGAGGCGTGGCTCCGACCGGCGCCACATGGTCGTACATTCCGCCATGCTCGTCGTAGGTAATGATCAGCAGGCTGCTGCTCCAGTACGAGCTGTTGCGAAGCGCATTGTAGATTTCAGCGAGGAGCGTCTCACCGTTGGCGACATCGATCGGGGTGTTGGAACCGGGCAGAATCTTCGGCAGAAGAGCGGAGATTCCGGGATGGTTGGAATTCGGCGGAAGCGAAGATTCGATCACGTCCTCGGCATAGCGAGGCTCGATGAACGAGAGCCTGGGTAGAGTGTGGTTAGCCAGATCGTCCAGAAAGGTACTCGGCACCGCGCCCAGTGGCGCTCCGATGATTGCAGGGATGGGTACCGCGCCGACGACCCAGTCCGAGTTGTCGTAGGTTGCGACGTTTACGTTGCCTTTGCCGATCGCCGCCTGGTAAACATAAGGCACGGTAAGCGCGGCGATGGAATAGTCGAAGAAATAGAGCTTCCAGTTTGGCGGACCGGGGGGATCGGCCGGCGGAAAAGCGACGTCGAGCGCCTGAAAGACCGACGGCATATCCAGGTATTCGGCGGCGGGAGGAATGACCCAGACTGAATTCGCCAGCGCGTATTGCAAGTCGTTCACGAGACTGAAAGCGTCTGAAGTAAATACCGTGCGCGAGATGGGCGGAGCGCCGCAGAGGGCGAACATGCGATTGGTGAACGTCTGGCAGGGCACCGAGGCGAACCACTGGTCGCAAACGGCAAAATTGTTGGCCAGGAACGCACTCACCGGAACCTGAGCCGGCGTGAAGTAAGTCATGCAGTCGCCGCAGCTGACACCTGGGTTCTTCGCGCCGTAGTTGGCGGTGAAGCCCTGCATCGTCATCGAAGGGGCGGGGTTCTCAGTATACGGATCGCCCGAAGGCATCTTGGGGCCGAAGATCTGCTGCGCCATATCGGAGAACACCTCGCCGGGGTCGATCGCCGGGAACGCCGTCGAGGGACTCTGGTAGACCGTAATGGGATCGCTCCCGCTGGTGCAGCCGGGGTTCGACTCCGATCCCGTCAGGCCGTTCAGCCCGGTCTGGCCGGCGGGCGCCTGATTGTAAGGCGCGCTGTTACCCGACCCGTAGAGCCAACCCAGGATATTGTCGTAGGAACGATTTTCCAGCATCACGACAATAATGTTCGTAATCGGTGACGGCATAATTACAACCTCTTTTCGTCACACCGGGCCGCATAAATGCCCGCGGCTCGGCGGGGCCCACCAGAGTCTAACACTTGATCGCCCGGCAGAATTGTTGACAAATGCGCGAGAGACGTGAAATAAACGGAAGCCTATGTTACTTGTCAGCTTTCACGGCACTTCGACCGGAATTAACAATATCTGGGGATTTCCAACCAGCGGCAGCGGACAGCCGGTGGAAGGGGTTTTGCCTGCGTCGGGCGTGACGCTCGATGAGCTGCGCGGAATGGCGGTTTATGGCGGAAATCTGTACGTGGTTAATGGGGGCAAGAGCACCAGCAATGTGCTCATCTTCCAGGGACCTCCGCAGAAAGGCCCGCTGTTCACTTATCTCGACACAGTGATCGGGGCCGGACAGTCGATCATGCATCCGTTCGGTATCGCGTTTGTGACGCCCGCTTCGCCGGCACCCGCGCTGCCGACAAGCTGCTTTATATCCAACCAGGACAGCAACGTGGTCGCCCAGGTCGATCTCACGGCCGGCACAGGAAGCGACGTGAATGGAAGTTTCGCGTCCGTTTCCAACTATCTGACAACCAACTACACGGGGACCTTCCTCGACGGTACATTCGCGGCGTCGCAGAACGGCAATCTGAAAGGCGTGCCGGTCATCGCGCCTTCGGTACCTGAGGCGGACGGCGGCCTGGGCGTAACGTTCAAGACGGACAAGAAGGGAAATCCCACCAACGAGCCGCAGAACTCGGTGCGCGATGTCGCGGTTGCGAACGGCATCCTCTTCGTCTGCGACGAAGTCGATTCGCAGGTCAATATGTACAACCTCGACGGAGGTGCGCTGATCGCTTCGGGATCGGTTGCCGCAGGCCCGACACATCTGGCTATTAACAGCTGCGGGCTGTGGGTAAGCGCGGGCGCAGGTCTCTACTGGAGTCCGCTGCCCGCATCGGCCACGGGAGCATCGCTGTCTTTCCAGACCATCGCGATCACGGTGCCGGCCGGCAACAAGGTCGCCGGAATTTCTTTTGACGACGCCAGCTCGGTTTATGTGATCTTCCAGGATGGCAGCGGGGGAACAGGAACCGGATCCATCGTCAAATGCGCGGTTACGCAGGGAACTTCGGGCGCCGCTCCAACTCTCACCATGCCTTCGGGGCCACCATTCGCCTCGGGTCTGTCGGACACGCCGGAGTTCTGTCTGTGGGTTTCGGACAGTAACTGGCCAGGCTAGTGTCCTGAGTTAGAGATTCGTCTTAGAACTTGCGGAGGATGAGCGCAAGGTCTTTGGTGAGTTGGAAATTCGTTCACAAAGTCTCCGGATTTTCCCAAGGATCAGATCGGCATCCGCAGTCCAGACAAAGGGCTTCGGCTTTTCATTATTGTAGTCCAGGTATTCCCGGATCGCTTTTTCCAGACTCGGCACGCTTTTGAACGAGCCGCGCCGTATCCTCTTCTCGGTAATTTCGCCGAACCATCGCTCCACCTGATTCACCCAGGAGCCGCTGGTGGGAGTAAAGTGCAGATGGTAACGGGGATGGCGGGCAAACCAGCGAATCACTTTGGCCGTCTTGTGGGTTCCGTAGTTATCCAGCACCAGATGAATCTCGCCTGCATCAGCCGGGACCGCGGAATCCACCGTTTCCATGAACTTCAGGAACTCCTGGTGACGGTGACGACGGTGGCATTCGCCGACCACTTTGCCGGTGGCGATGTCCAGCGCCGCAAACAGTGAGGTGGTTCCATGGCGCTCGTAATCGTTCGTCCTTTGTTCCGGCAGGCCGGGTCGCAGAGGCAGGATTGGCTGCGTTCGGTCCAGCGCCTGCACCTGCGATTTTTCATCGACGCAGAGTACGATGGCGCATTCCGGCGGATTCAGATACAGACCGACGATGTCGCGCACCTTCTCCACCAGTTGCGGATCGGTGGAAAGTTTAAAGGTCTCGCTGCGGTGAGGCTGGAGGCCAAAACTCCGCCAGATGCGCACCACGGCGCTTTGGCTCAGTCCCACTTCGGCAGCGAGCGAACGCGTGCTCCAATGGGTAGCCGCGCGGGGAAGACTCTCCAGCGTCTGCGTCACTGCCTGTTCCACGGCTTCGTCCGTGATGCTGCGTGGAGCGCCGGGACGTGGCTCGTCGGTCAAACCTTCCATTCCTCTGACCCGAAAGCGCTCACGCCACTTGCCAACAGTGCTTCCCGTAATGCCCAGCCGCCGCGCAATGTCCTGATTGGTGAGTCCTTCAGCCGCCCGCAGAACGATCTTCGCCCGCAGTGCCGCACGCTGTGCCGTCTTCGGCCGACGTGCCAACAGTTCGAGTTTCGCTTTGTCGCCTGGTTCCAACGTGAGAGGTTGTTTGGGGCGTCCCGTTCGCATCACATCTCCTTCGAAGCTGGTATCCATACCCAGGATAAAGGAGTATCGCTATTTTTGCAATGAATTTCTAACTCAG
>CAWBIS010000208.1:0-35130 GCA_963788485.1 Terriglobia bacterium | reverse complement strand
ATTCTTTGCGGCCTTGAACGCCAGGTTACCGGTGAAGAACGGCAGCAGTTTCTCCTCGAAACGCTCGGGTACTTTGTTTGTGTGATTGCCCTCGTAAGTTTCGTAGGTATGCGCGACGCCGAAGCGGGTGAGAGTCTCATCCAGAGTCTCGTTGCTCGCGGCCAGCGTATCCTGCAGGCCCACCTCAAGTCCTATGGCATGCATTTTTTTCAAATTCGGGATGTATTGATCGATCATGGCCAGCGGCGCGTTTGCGGCCCAGCGGGCGACAACTTCCGGCTGGGGCTGCCCCTCTTTAGTGGGCAGGTCGACAAAGAAGGGCGGGTTGTTCGGATTCGGTGACCATGCCGCCGCTTCCGCCAGAAGCACCACGCCCCCGCGCCCGCCGCCGCTCTTCGCCTCCTGCGGACTCTTCAGCGCCTCAAGCGCGGCGCCCCCGCGTCCACCGGGATTCAAACTGGCGGTCAGGCAGCACGAACTCATCGCGTAGAGGCTGGAGAAGACATCGGGACGTTTCATGCCGATACGCATCGTGCCGTACCCGCCCATGGAATGTCCGGCGAGCCCGCGGCTCATGCGATTGGGGATCGTCCGGTAGTGACTGTCCACATACTTCACCAGATCTTCGGCGACGAAGGTTTCCCAATCGCCCGTAGTCGGCGAACTCGAATACATGCTGCCGTTGTAGAGCGTAAAGGCGTCCGGATGAACGAGGATCATTTCTTTCGCGCTGCCCCCGGCGATATCTTTATCCGCCGCTTCCGGCACTTTCATCATCTCCCAGTAGCGCTCGGCCCCGATTCCATATCCGTGAAGGAAGTACACGACCGGATATCGGCGATTCCTGTCTTTCGCGTAGCTGGGCGGCAGATAAATAAAGACATCGCGATCCGCCGAGTCGCCCTCGAGATTGCCTTCGAGCGACCTGCCGTGGACCTTGATCTTCTCCACCGTGCCTTGCGGCCACGCCGGCCTGGGCGCGGGAGCCGGCGCGCCTGAAGGCGTCTGGCTGTAAAGGCAAACGGCAATGCACAGGGTGAGCGCTGCGGGGTACTTCATTGCGGGGCGAACCTCCGGTGTCGATTCTATCGCGTCATCCGGGAAGTCGCGCGATTGCCCGAAATCTGAAACCTCGGGATACGATCGAAGTATTCATCGGTATGAAGCTGGTTGTGCTCCTGCTGGCCTCGTTCACTGCTCTGTTCCTCGCCATACCGGCGCGGGCGCCCGCGCAGGAGTTCGAGGTTGCTTCAATCCGTCCGGCGGTGCAGGACGGCAATCACGACTTCGACTCTGACAAGGGTCGCCTCACGACCCACAACCTGACCCTGAAACGGCTGATCGCCCTGGCCTGGGACGTCGATGAAACCGAGGTGTTCGGAGGGCCGAACTGGATGGATTCCGACAGCTGGGACGTCAACGCAAAGATCCCTGCCGAGTACGGCAAACGCACTCCCGAAAAGTTCCGGCACATGATTCAGAATCTGCTCGCCACCCGGTTTCAACTGACGATTCATCGCGAGCCGCGCAGGTTGTCCGGATATGAACTGGTCACAGCGAAGAGCGGATCGAAAATGGCGATTGCGAAGGCGGATGAAAACGGCTCCGACTTTCGGGCGAAAAACACGCATCTCATTGCCACCAGCGTCACCATGGACGCATTCGCCAGACACCTTTCCCGCGACAAAGATATCGGAAAGGTGGTGGTCGACAGGACAGGCTTGACTGATCGCTTCGATTTTGTGCTGGATTGGGCCCGGGAGGACACCTCGTCGTCTGCCGACGACCGGCCATCCATCTTCACGGCTCTCCAGGAGCAGCTGGGCCTGAAGTTGGAGGCTGCGAAAGTCCCGGTTCAGGCGATTGTGATCGATCGCGCCGAAAAGCCCGCGGATAACTGACTGCCAGCTGATGGATTAATGCGAACCCGATGCGTTCCGGTGCCACAATTCGTCCTTCAGGCAACGCGCAATCAACGCGGTCCAGCCGGTCTGATGGCTCGCCCCGCAGCCCCGTCCCGTCTCGGCATGGAAATATTCGTTGAACTGCGTCAGTCCGCGCCAGTACTGATCTTCGACATAAATCTGATCGTCGCCCTGCCAGGGCGCCCAGCCATTCGAATCGGGCAGAAAGAGCGCGCAAAGCCGGCGATTGATCTCGCGCGCAACCTCGGCGAGATTCAGGTATCGGCCGGAACCGGTGGGGCACTCGACTTTTAATTCGTCGCCATAAAAGTGGTGATAGCGCTCCAGCGCTTCAATGAGCAGGTAATTGGTGGGAAACCAGATCGGCCCACGCCAGTTGGAATTGCCGCCGAATAGACCCGAGGTCGACTCGCCCGGATCGTAGCTGATGCCGTATTCCTCGCCCTCAAGGTGCAGTTTGTAGGGATGTTCGCCGTATACCGCCGAAAGCGAGCGTATGCCGAACGGCGACAGAAACTCGCGTTCGTCGAGCAGGTGGCTCAGGACCCGCAGCAGCCGTGCGCGCGTGGGAATCGCCAGCAACCGGTGAGAGTGATTACCGTCCCTGCGTACTTCCATCAGGGAGATCGAATGATAGAGATCGCGCCGGTTATTCAGGAACCATTGCAGGCGTTTGTTGAATCCCGGCAGGCTCTCGATCGTTTCCTGTTCGAGATTCGTCACCGCGATCAGCGGGATCAGGCCTACCGCCGACCGCACCTTGACCGGGATCGTGCCGCCGCTGTCCGTGCGTACCTGGTCGTAATAAAATCCGTCGTCTTCATCCCACAGCCCGGTGCCGCCGAGTGTGTTCATCGCATCGGCGATGGCGACGAAATGCTCGAAAAATTTCGAAGCCACGTCTTCGTAGGCGGGGTCGTTCTTCGCCAGTTCCAGCGCGATCGCCAGCATCGTCGTGCAATAAAATGCCATCCACGCCGATCCATCCGCCTGTTCCAGAATTCCGCCGTTCGGCAGCGGTTTCGAGCGATCGAAAATGCCGACGTTGTCCAGGCCAAGGAATCCGCCTGAGAAAATCTGCCTGCCGGCAATATCCTTCCGGTTGACCCACCAGGTGAAATTGATCAGCGCCTTCTGAAAAATGCGCTGCAGAAAATGGAGGTCGCGTTTCCCGCGCGGCGCGGAGATCTTGTAAACGCGCCAGGCCGCCCATGCGTGTACCGGAGGGTTGACGTCGCCGAACGCGAACTCATAAGCCGGGAGCTGGCCGCTCGGATTCGTGTACCATTCGCGCTGCAGCAGGATCAGCTGTTCCTTCGCGAAGTCGGGATCGATCTCGGCGAAGGGCAGCATATGAAACGCCAGATCCCAGGACGCATACCACGGGAACTCCCAATTGTCGGGAATGGAGACGACGTCGCGGTTGTAGAGGTGCTTCCAGTCGCAGTTGCGCCCGCGCCAGCGTTGGGCCGGGGGTTCCGGAAAAGCGGGATCGCCCTCCAGCCATTGCAGCACTGCGAAATGGTAAAACTGCTTCGACCACAGCAGGCCCGCCCATGCATGGCGCGCGATTTGCAACTCGACCGGCGCTTTGTTGTCGATCCCGTAGAAGAGATTCGCCTCGTGGATGCGTTGCGCGAACACATCGTCGAAGGCGATCTCCTCGTCTTCGCCGTCGGCGCGTAGACGAAAACGGAGCTCGATGCCCTTTCCTGCGGGAATTTCCTCGCGATAATAAGCCGCGGCTTTCGTCCCGATTTGTTTCGGATTCACCGCTTCCCGTTCCCCGTGTACGACGTAACGGTCGAACGCGTCCTTTACAAACGGTTTCGGGCCTGGCGTACCGTATAATCTTTCGAAATTCGTCTCGTTATCCGTAAAGAGAAACTGCCGCGGCTCGGTGACGGCTTCAAACGTAAGTTTGCCCAGACTCGCCTGGTCGAATTGGATGTGTGTGGTATCGGTCTGCCGGATCGTCGGCTCCGGCCAGTAGCCCTCGCCCGTTCGGCCCCACGACCACGCATTGCGGAACCAAAGGGTCGGCAGTATGTGGAGCGTCCATGGCTCGGGTCCCCGGTTATCGATTCGAAGCCGGATCAGGATGTCGTCCGGAGACGCCTTCGCATATTCCATCGACACATCGAAGTAGCGGCTCTCGTTGAAGGCTCCCGTATCGATCAGTTCGTATTCGCGCTGGCGATTGTTGCGCCTGCGGTTCTCCTCCAGCAGATCCTGATAAGGGAAAGCGCTCTGCGGGTACTTGTAAATCCCCTTCATGTAAGAGTGCGTCGGCGCGGAATCGACGTAAAAATAGTATTCCTTCACGTCCTCGCCGTGGTTGCCCTCTTCGCCAGTCAGCCCGAACAGGCGCTCTTTCAGAATCGGATCCTGACCGTTCCACAGCGCCAGGGCGAAGCACAGGCGGCCTTCGCGGTCGCAGATTCCGAGCAGGCCGTCTTCGCCCCAGCGGTAGGCGCGGCTGCGCGCGTGGTCATGCGGGAAATAAGTCCAGACGTCCCCGTTGGCCGAGTAGTCTTCCCGCACCGTCGCCCACTGGCGCTCGGAAAGATAAGGCCCCCAGCGCTTCCAGTTCTTCTCGCGGCGGGCGTCTTCGCCCAGACGCACACGCTCGGGGTCGAGCGGTTCCTCGCTCATGTTGCTTTACTCAAAAGCGCAAAGGGCGCTGTGTGCGCCGCCGGAAACAAGAGGAACGTTTCCGGTCGTGTGGCGGCGCAGACGCGACCCGTTTTGCGCGCGTAACTAACAATCGCAAAGGGCGCTGTGTGCGCCGCCGGAAACAAGAGGAACGTTTCCGGTCGTGTGGCGGCGCGGACGCGACCCGTTTTGCGCGTGTAACTAAAAAGCGCAAAGGGCGCTGTATGCGCCGCCGGAAATGAGAGGAACGTTTCCGATCGTGTGGCGGCGCGGACGCGACCCGTTTTGCGCGTGTAACCAAAAAGCGCAAAGGGCGCTGTGTGCGCCGCCGGAAACAAGAGGCACGTTTCCGATCGTGTGGCGGCGCAGACGCGACCCGTTTTGCGCGTGTAACCAAAAAGCGCAAAGGGCGCTGTGTGCGCCGCCGGAAACAAGAGGCACGTTTCCGATCGTGTGGCGGCGCAGACGCGACCCGTTTTGCGCGTGTAACTCAAAAGCGCAAAGGGCGCTGTGTGCGCCGCCGGAAATGAAAGAAACGTTTCCGGTCGTGTGGCGGCGCAGACGCGACCCGTTTTGCGCGTGTAACTCAAAAGCGCAAAGGGCGCTGTGTGCGCCGCCGGAAATGAGAGGAACGTTTCCGGTCGTGTGGCGGCGCGGACGCGACCCGTTTTGCGCCTGTAACCAAAAAGCGCAAAGGGCGCTGTATGCCCCGCCGGAAATGAGCGGAACGTTTCCGGTCGTGTGGCGGCGCGGGCGCGACCCGCTTTGCGCGTGTGACTCAAAAAGCGACCTCGACGATATTCTTGATCCCGGTATCGGTGTGGATGGGCTCGGCAAAACGCTCCAACGGAAATCGGCCTGTTATCAGGTTTTTTACAGCCTGGGGCCACGCTGCGTAAAATGCGGTCAGATCGGCCACCGCATTCTCGAATGCATCCTTGCCCGCATTCACCGTTCCCAGCACGCACTGATTCTTCAGCACAAGGTCGCTCATGATTTTATCGGTGTCGACATTGCTGGCCGGGTGCTTACCCGGCACGCCGGTCAGCACAAATATGCCATTCGTGCCCAGCACCGGGAGCACGCTGAACGCGAAACGCGAAACACCGGTGGCTTCATAGACCAGGTCGATGTTTCCGATGTCCGCGGCCATCTGTCCTACCGAGCGATCCTGCGACGAAACATACTTACCGCCGATCGCCTTAACGATGTCGGCGGAGGGGTCCGGTTCGCGGCTGCGCGAATAAACGGTGACCTCGAAGCCGGCATGCCGCAGAGCCATCGCACCCAGCAAGCCCACCGGACCTGCGCCGAGCACTACCGCCTGATGCTTCCCTTCCCACGGCAGGCGTTTCTGAATCTGTCGCACCTGAATCAATCCCTTTTCCGCGATGGTCAACGGCTCGACGAGCACTGCAACGTCCCGAATCGCCTGTGGCACCGGATTCATGTATCGCGCCTCGTCCGCCACAAATTCGGTGAGAAACCCGTGCATCTGTTTGATGCCGCGCTCGCGGTAATCGCCCGTATAGCAGAAATCCTGTCTTCCGGCCCGGCAGGCAAGGCACTCGGGATGATCGCAGGGACGGCGCACCATCGGAATCACCAGATCGCCGGGCTTCAGATTGCTCACCTCGGGACCGGCCTCAATTACCTCTCCCAGACACTCATGCCCCATGACCAGGAAGTCGGATCCGGCCGGTGGGGGAAATCCGTATTGGAACGAAGCGATCTCGCGATCGGTGCCGCAAACGCCAACGTTCAATACGCGAAGCTTCACACTGGCAGGGTCGGCGAGCTTTGGCTCCGGGAAATCGTTCACCACCTCCAGCGATTTTTTCGCCGGGAAGACGGCGGCGGCTTTCATGCTTCGATGCCTTTCATTCCACGCTCCGCAGTACCGCCCGCGCCGGCGCACCCTCTGCCCCGATCAGCTTGAGCGGCAGGCACGTCAGTTCGTACTCGCCGGGTTCGACGCCGCTCAGATTCAATCCTTCTATAATCCAAACGCCCGCCTCAAGCAACGCATGGTGCGTCTCCGGACCGTCCTCGCGGAAGCCGCCGACCGAGAGATAATCGACTCCGACACAGAGAACGCCCTGGTGGGCAAGATAGCGTGCCGCGTCCTGCGCGATAAAGACGAAGTCTTCGTGGAACTCATCGCTGTTCCACGCATGGTCTGAGTTCGACGTCTTGAACAGAATGCGTTCGCCGCCCGCGATCAAATGTTTTTCGAGTTCTTCGCGCTTGATCGACTTCTGATCGAGGATTTGAATCACCCGCGCGCGGCCGATCGTCGCGTCGAGAGGCATTTGATCGATCGTCTCCCCGTTGCGGATGAAATGCAGCGGCGCGTCCATATGCGTGCCGGTATGCACGCCCAGAGTCATCCTGGAGACCGTCGCAGTGTCGCCCTTCTCCTGATCCTCGGCGCGTTCGATGTGAAAGGGAGGGTCGCCTGGCCAGTGCACCATCCCGTTGCGCAATGGCGTCGACACATCGATCCAATTACCCGAAGATGGGGTCACAAACCATATGCTAGCAACGCGCGCGCCAAAAAGCTGTGCGAAAACGAATACTCCTACGACGTCATTCATTCCTTCCGGGTGCCGGAGCTGCACGGCAAGGTCGATTTCATCCCGACGCCGGTGAACCGCATTCGTGTGCAAGCGAGCCAGCCGGGCAACTATCGCGGACAGTGCGCCGAATACTGCGGCGAGCAGCACGCGCACATGATCCTCACGGTGATCGCGCAACCGCCCGGCGAGTTCGACGCCTGGCTCGCGCCTGAAGATCGCCGCCAACATGCTTGACAACAACCCGGCGAATCTGGCGGCCTGGGTCACCCACGCCCAGTCGCTGAAGCCAGGCGTGCAGATGCCGAACATCACCGCGTTCAAGGGAGACGAACTGCAGGCGCTGGTAGCTTACCTCAGCAGCCTCAAATAACCCGTTGAGGCAAGGCTATCGCCGGTGCTTTCGCGCGTGGTGCGCAGCGCCGGTATGCTGCACTGGGGCCGTCTCCTCAGTCGCCGTCAGTTCCGTGCCCATCTTGCTGAGAATCCGGTCCTTCACCCAATGCGGGTCCCACCACTCGACCGGATTGACTTGCACCCCATCCACCTGCATCGTGAAATGCAGATGATCGCCGCCGGCCAGTCCCGTCGATCCGGTCTTGCCGATGATCTGCCCCTTCTTGACCATGTCGCCTTTCTTCACCAGAAATTCGCTCAAATGGCCATAGATCGATTGCAGCCCGAATCCATGGTCGATCACGATGCAATTCCCGTAAATCCCGAGATCCTGTGCCCAGATCACCCTGCCGTCGTTCGACGCTGGAATAGGCGAATGCGCGACCTTGGCCAGATCGAATCCCAGATGCGTCTGCTGATCGACCTTCTTCCCCATCCATGTATAAGTACGATCGTCGGCGTATCGCGACTCCACCGTCGAATCGACCATTGGCAAAAACGCGCCGGTCCACAAAAACTTCGGCTCAGTCTGGAAGCGCAAATCCGAAAGAGTCTTGTTATTCTCAACGCGCATTTTGCTGTTGATATACACGAACCGCTGCACCAGGTCGCCGGGAATCTTGTGCTCCGTATCGATTTGATTCACGATGCGGTCGATATTCATCGATTCCAGCTTGATCGTGCTCGCCCGGAATTTCTTCGGGAAGATCTTATACCAGAAGGTGGTCTTCGCCTCCGCGCCGGAAGGATTACTCGCGTAAACGGAAATCGGCGTGTCCACCGGCAGATTCCACGAGAACGCGAACAGGCTGAAATACTGCCCTGGATGATTCGGCAGCGGAAAACTCCGGAACTTATAGTTGCCAACCTGTACGCCCGCTTCCGTCCACGCGCCCGACGGCGTAAACACCGCCATCTCCGACCCGCCCTGGTTGATGTAATGCTGCACCCCGTCCGCCACCACGTGAGGCGGCGCGGTGATCACGTCGACATCGAAACTCTTCGAATCCGTTTTGCCGCGGAGATCGTTCGAGACCGCCGTTACGATCAGCCGTGCTTTGCCATCGTGCAGCGCGGGCATCGATTGCTTCCCCACCTTCAACGTCTGATCCAGCTTCACCGGCTTCACTTCCGGCGCGCTCGTGTAATCCTTGCCATCCTGCTCGACTGAGACGGTCAGTGCTTTTACCCCATGCGGATTCGCCAGGCGCACATGCACTGGCGTGTCGAACCCAATCGCCGCTACCGCCGGATCCACGCTGATCGCGGTATTTGTGGAACGAAGAAAGATAACCGCGGGGACCGCGATCAATACCAATACAACAACTGCAATAACGAATTTCACTTTGTTGTCCACTTACCTGTCCAGTCGAGAACCGTCTTGTACCACAGCGCGCTGTTCTGCGGTTTCAGAACCCAGTGGCCTTCGTCCGGAAAGATCAACAGTTCCGAGGGCACCTTGCGCATCTGCAGCGATGTATAAAGTTCGAGGCCCTGCGTGTAAGGCACCCGGTAATCCAGCTCGCCATGAACCACCAGCGTCGGCGTAGCGAAATCCTTTACGTAGTGGCTCGGCGACCATTTCTCGTAGACCTCCGGGTTGTCCCACGGCATGCCGCCAAACTCCCAGATCGGGAACCACAGTTCCTCCGTGCTCTCGGCCTCTTCCCTCAAATCGAAGACGCCGTCATGCGAAACCATGCACTTGAAGCGATTCGTATGGCCAAGCATCCAGTCGATCATGTACCCGCCATACGACGCCCCGGCCGCGGCCATCCGGTCCGCATCCACATAAGGAAGTTTTGCCACGTAATCGGTGACGGCCATCAGGTCGTCGAACGGTTTACCGCCCCAATCCTGATTGATGTCCTCCGTGAACTTCTGCCCATACCCCACCGACCCGCGCGGATTCGGCATCACCACCACATAGCCCGCGCCCGCGAACGCCTGCGCGTTCCAGCGAAAGCTCCAGCTGTCGCCCCACTCGCCTTCGGGGCCGCCATGAACCAGCAGCATCACCGGATATTTTCGCGACGGATCGAAATCCGGCGGCTTCACCAGGAAGCTCTGCACTTGCGTGTTGTCGGCGCCATTGACCCAGAAGTCTTCCAGCGCCGTGAGCTGGTACTGGCTTAGCAAAGCGTCGTTCAGATGCGTCAGTTCGACCGCCCCGCCTCCGCTCGATACCGCTTTGCAAATCTCCACCGGGCTCTCGCCGCTCTGGCGCGTGAACACGATGGTCTTGCCATCCGCCGTGAACTGCATGTCGTCGAGCGTATTATTGCCGGTGACCGCAATGCGCACGCCGCCGCCTTCCACCGCGACATATTGAATCGCCTGATGCCCGCGATCCACCACCGTAAAAAACAATCGCTTGGAATCCGGCGACCACGTGAAACTGTTCACCGACCGATCCACCGCGTCGACCGGCATCGTCAGTTTTCCGCTCGCGCGGTCCAGCACCAGCAGCCGCCACCGGTCGCTCTCATATCCGCCGCGCGCCTGCGATCGATAACCCAGATATTTGCCATCCGGCGAATACTGCGGTGAATTATCCGCGCCTGGATTTCCCGTGATTTTGTGCGCCGCGCCGCCCGCAATGGGAACCACGAACAAGTCGTTGTTCGTCCCCGCCGCCGGCACTTCGTCGGTGTTCATGGCAAAACAGACTTCCGCGCTATCGGGAGAGATTGCGTAATCGTCCGGCCCCCCCAGTGAAAACGGAGGAACGTCGCGCGTACCCGGCGAGAGATCGGCGATCTTGCCGTCGGCCAGCGAGATCGAGAGCAGATGGCTGCGCCGGTTTCCCTCCCATGCCGTCCAGTGCCGGAAAAGCAGTCCGGTGATGATCCGCGCTTTGACTTTACTCTGCTGTTCGGCATCCAGCCGCTTCTGATTGCATGCATCGTCGAATTGCCCCGCGGCCGTGCTGCAGTCCGGGAATACGTTGCTGGTGACCACGATGTACTTGCCGTCGGGCGAAACGATCTCGCCGTCGGCTTCAGTCGCGAGATGGGTGACCTGCGCAATGCCGGTGCCGTCGGGGTTCATGCTCCAGATCTGCGAGGCGCCGCTGAGCGTGGAAACGTAATAGATACGCTTGCCGTCGGGCGACCAGCGGGGCCGCTCCGCGCGATCCGCCAGTCGCCGCGGCGTCCCGCCGTCCAGCGGAACGCTCCACACGCTGTGAATCATTTTGTTTTCGTTCATATCCGCCGAGCTGACCGCGAAGGCAACGGTCTTGCCGTCTGGCGAGAGCTGCGGGTCCGAGATCCGCTGGATCTGCAGCATGGCCGCGGCGTCGAACGGTTTTTTCTGAGCGAAGACTAACGCTGGAGCGAGTGCGAGGACAAGCCACGCCGGACTGCGCATACTGTCCGAATTATCTCGCACCAGCCTGCGTACGCTGCGGCGTGATGGCCTTGCGCGGATCGTGAACTCGTTTTAATCGCAACTCATTCGCATCGCCCGGGCTTAACGAGTGGAGGAAATTGTGCAACTGAACTCGAAGCTGCCGGCTCTGGCCGCACTGCTGCTCTTCTCTATCGCCCCGCAGCCCTCACGGGCCGGAATCGCTGTCTCGATCTCGATTGCACCCCCGCTATTCCCGGTCTACGTCCAGCCGCCGTGCCCGCAGCCTGGTTATCTCTGGACGCCCGGCTATTGGGCGTGGGGTATCGACGGCTATTACTGGGTTCCCGGAGTCTGGGTCGCCCCTCCGCGCATTGGCTTGCTTTGGACTCCAGGTTACTGGGGCGTCGCCGGCGGCATCTACGCCTGGCACGCAGGCTATTGGGGACCTCATGTCGGCTTCTACGGCGGTGTCAACTATGGTTTCGGCTACGCGGGCGTGGGCTTCGTTGGAGGCGTCTGGGCTGGGTCCGTCTTTCGCTATAACACCGCCGTCGTCAACGTAAACACTGCGGTAGTCCGCAACGTCTACGTGGACCGTACGGTCATTAACAACACCACGGTTGTGAACCGGGCAAGTTTCAACGGCCCCGGCGGTATTACCGCCCGGCCCACCCCGATCGAGCAGACATACGCGCGTGAGCAGCACTTCCAGCCGACCGCGGGCCAGATGTCGCACGAACAGATGGCATCGCGCGATCGCAGCCAGCTCGCGTCGGTCAATCATGGACATCCCGCGATCGCTTCCATGGATTCCGTTAACGGACGCGCGTACAATCAGCAGGCCCGCATCGCCAACGGCGCTGCTTCCGGACGTCTGACCCCGGGGGAGACCGGACGCCTCGAAACCCGGGAAGCGGGCGTAAACCGCGAAGTGCACAACGAACGGCAGGCTAACGGCGGCACCCTGACTCCGCAGGAGCGCCGGCAGGTCAATCGTCAGCAGAACAATCTGAGCCGGTCGATTGACAGGGACAAACACACGCCGCAGGCCAATCAGCGCGCCCGGGCGCATGAGAACGAGCGCCGCGAAGAAAAGTAGCGCAATCCGGAGCGGATCTTATGTGCCGGCGGCCCCATGCCGCACCCGCTCTGCCACGATCGTCACCTGCATATCGCGCGCAAGGTGCACCAGCTTGTGCGCATCCGGCGAATCGCGCGTGATGAAAATCTGCGTGATGCCATGTTCGCGCGCCCATGCCGAGACGGCCTTCGCCGGCTCCTTGCTCTCGATTACCTCCGCTGTTATCCGCAGATTGCGGCAGAAATTCAGATGACGTTCGATCGCCGCGCGGTCCTCCGGCGAGTATTCGGCCATGCCCGGTTCGCGCGCCACAACCACTGCGGTGCAGGAGGAATTCAGATAATCGGCGACGCGTCTCCCGCGGCGAATCAGCATCGCTGTCGAGGGATGCGGCGTGAGCAGAATCAGAATACTTTCCCGGCGTCCGGACGCCATCGGCACCACCGGCTCGGGAGTGCGTAATTCCTCGCGGCGCTCTTCCAGCTGGTGCGCCGTCTGTCGCAGCGCCAGTTCCCGCAAGGCTGTGAGATTGGTTTCGGTGAAGAAATTTTCCAGCGCCTGCCGCGCCTTCTCGGGCGCATAAACCACTCCTCGTTCCAGACGGTGCAGCAGAGCGCGTGGCGTTACGTCCACCATCACCACTTCATCCGCTTCCTGCACCACCCAGTCCGGTACAGTCTCCCGCACCCGAATCCCGGTGACGTGCCACACCTGATCGTTGAGGCTTTCGATGTGTTGAATGTTCAGGCTGGTCAGAACATCTATGCCCTCGTCGAGAATCGCCTCCACGTCCTGCCACCGCTTCGGCCGCTCCGAACCCGGCACGTTCGTGTGCGCGAACTCGTCCACCACCGCCACCTGCGGGTGCCGCGCGATTACAGCCGCGGTATCCATGTCTTCGAACCTCGCACCGCGATGTTCGTAAACTCGGCGCGGGATGAATTCGAGGCCGGCGGTCTGCGCGATCGTGTCCGCACGCCCATGAGGCTCGAAATAACCGATGACGACGTCGGCGCCCTGCATCTTGAGCTCCTGGGCTTCCGTCAGCATCTGATACGTCTTGCCGACGCCCGCTGCATAGCCCAGAAATATTTTTAGTTTGCCCCGCGCGCTCACCAGAGCCATTAGAACAGACCGGCGCGTTCAGCCGCGAATGACAATGTTTATCCCCGTTCATTCGTGGCCAGACAGGTTTTCCTGCCCGGGCTCAAGCCGCCTGCGCGCTGGTCTGCGGAAAGATGCGTACATCCATTCCTTCCGCTTCTTTGATCAGCCGGTCGACCGGACTGCGCGCCCAGATTTTCCACGCGGCCTGCTGGGTGTGCCCGATGAATACCTGTGTGACACGCTGCTCCCGCGCGAACCGGATGATGGCGTCGATTGGATCCTCGGCCTCGATCACGTGCACCTCGGCGCCCAGTTTGCGCGCGAATTCCAGATTCTGTTCGACCGTCTCCTCCGCCTCGCGCGTCAGGTCCCGTTGTTTGACGTAGATCGCCAGAAGTTGTCCGTGAAAGCGCGCACCCGCGCGCGCGCCGCTCGCCAGCATCTCCTTCGCGCTGCTGCGCGGCGTAATGCACACCAGAATGCGCTCCTGCGTGCCCCAGCTTTGCAGAATGCCGTGCGACTCCATGTAGCGCTGCAACTGCTGCTCCACCACCTGCGCCGCCAGAAGCAAAGCCAGTTCCCGCAATTCCGACAGCTGCGCGGGATTGAGATTTCCCGGGCCGGCGGTTTGCGTCAATTCCTCGGCCGGCACATCGACGATCACCATCTCGTCGGCCGACTCGACGAAACGCTGCGGAACCGAGTTCGCCGAACGCCGGCCGGTGATTCGTTCCACCGCGTCCTGCTGTTCCCGGATATGCTGCAGGTTGATCGCGCCCACTACGTTCACCCCATGCGAGCGAATCTCTTCGACATCCTGCCAGCGGTGCGCGTTGCGGCTGCCGGGCGGGTTATCTTTGGCGAGTTCGTCGACGAGACATACCTGCGGGGCGCGCTTGAGAATTGCCTCGACGTTCAGCGTTTCCTCATCGCCGATGCGCAGCGAGGGCATCACCTCGAATTCGCGGATCAGCTCCGCGATATCCCCTGAGCCCTTGGCCTGAATGAGCCCGACAACGACATCCTGGCCACGCTTCCTGCGCCGGCGGCCTTCGTCGAACATGCGCAGCGATTTGCCCACGCGTGGCGCGTAACCGAGGAAAATCTTGAGCCGTCCCCGGTGCTCGTGCGCTTCCTGCGCCTGAATCTGCCGCAGCAGTTCTTCGGGGTCGGGCCGGCAAAAGTCTTTCGAGGACATGGTGATCCTATCCGCGTGGTCTTATCCGTGTTGCTTCGCGTTCACTCGTGGCCGCTTCGCCTTTTCACTTTTTTACCGGAAGAGCCGAATCCAAAGCCAGGTTCAGCTTCAATACATTAACCCGCGATTCGCCCAGCACGCCCAGATCGCGTCCCTGCGTATTCGCCGCGATCAGCTGCTGCACCTGATCCAGCGACGCGCCGCGAGCCTTCGCCACGCGCGCCGCCTGTGCCGCCGCGTTCGCCGGGCTGACATCCGGGTCGAGACCGCTCGCCGAAGCCGTAATCGCATCCGCCGGAATCGGCCCGCTGAAATCCGGATTATCTTTTCTGAAAGCCGCTGCATCTTTTGTCAACCGGTCCGCCAGCGCGGGGTTCGTCGGACCCAGATTCGATCCGCCCGAATTCGCCGCGTCATACGAGTTCTGCGAAGGCCGCGGATGAAAATACTCCGGCTTCGTAAAATTTTGCCCGATGATCTCGGATCCGATCACCTTCCCGTCGCGCTCGATCAGGCTGCCGTTGGCCTGTTTATGGAACAGAGTCTGCGCCAGTCCGGTCATCGCCAGCGGATAGGCAATCCCGGTGAGGACCGTCAGCACGATGGTAATCAGAATCGCCGGTTTCAGTTCTTTCAACATGATTCGCTCCTATGCCAGATGCAGCAGGCCCAGCAACCGGTCGATCACCCAGATGCCGGGGAACGGCGCGATCACGCCGCCCAATCCGTAGATCAGCAGGTTGCGCCGCAGCAGGGCGCCCGCCGAAAGCGCCCGGTATTTCACGCCGCGCAGCGCCAGCGGCACCAGCACGATAATGATCAGTGCATTGAAAATCACGGCCGCCAGGATCGCGCTCTGCGGCGTATGCAGCCCCATGATATTCAACTTGTTCAGCGCCGGGTAAGTGACCGCGAACATCGCCGGGATGATAGCGAAGTATTTCGCCACGTCATTCGCGATCGAGAACGTCGTCAGCGCGCCGCGCGTAATCAGCAACTGCTTGCCGATTGCCACGATCTCAATCAGCTTGGTCGGATTGCTGTCGAGATCCACCATATTGCCGGCTTCCTTCGCCGCCATGGTGCCGGTGTTCATCGCCACGCCCACGTCGGCCTGCGCCAGCGCCGGCGCGTCGTTGGTGCCATCTCCCGTCATTGCCACCAGACGCCCACCCGCCTGCTCGCGCTTGATCAGATCCAGTTTGTCCCGCGGGGTCGCCTGCGCCAGAAAATCGTCCACGCCCGCTTCGGTCGCGATCGCGGCTGCTGTCAGAGGATTGTCACCCGTGATCATCACGGTCCGAATTCCCATCACCCGCATCTGCGCAAAGCGCTCCCGCATCCCGCCCTTCACGATGTCTTTCAGGTGGATTACGCCCATCACCCTGGGTCCGTCGCAGACCACCAGCGGCGTGCCGCCGGTACGCGAGATGCCGTCGGAGATGTCCGAGATGCGCTGCGGGAACGTCCCGCCCTGCTCGGTCACGAACTGCCGGATCGATTCCGAAGCGCCCTTGCGGATCTGCCGCCCTTCGAAATTCAAACCGCTCATGCGCGTCTGCGCTGTGAACGGGATGAACTCGGCCTGATGCTCGGCGATCTCGCGCCCGCGCAGACCGTACTTCTCCTTGGCCAGCACCACGATGCTGCGGCCTTCCGGCGTCTCGTCCGCCAGACTCGAAAGCTGCGCCGCGTCCGCCAGTTCGGATTCGAACACGCCGTCCGCCGGAATGAACTCAACCGCCTGCCGATTGCCCAGCGTGATCGTGCCGGTCTTGTCGAGCAACAGCGTGTTCACGTCGCCCGCTGCTTCGACAGCCTTGCCGCTCATCGCCAGCACATTATGCTGCATTACCCGGTCCATGCCCGCGATGCCGATTGCCGAAAGCAACCCGCCGATCGTCGTCGGGATCAGACAAACCAGCAGCGATACCAGCACGATCACCGTAGGCACCGCGCCCGCTTTCGCCGAATCCACGCTGTATTGCGCAAACGGCGCCAGTGTCACCACCGCCAGCAGAAAGATCAGCGTCAGCCCCGCGATCATGATGTTGAGCGCGATCTCATTCGGCGTCTTCTGCCGCTGTGCGCCTTCCACCAGAGCGATCATGCGGTCGAGGAAGGTTTCCCCCGGATTCGATGTGATCTGCACCTTGATGTAATCCGACAGCACCTTCGTGCCGCCTGTAACCGCGCTGCGATCTCCGCCCGACTCGCGGATCACCGGTGCGCTCTCGCCCGTGATTACCGATTCATCCACGCTCGCGATGCCTTCGATGACATCGCCGTCGCCCGGAATCACGTCGTTCGGTTCGCAGAGGCAAACATCGCCTTTGCGCAGCGACGCCGCCGAAACGACCTCGACCTTGCCGTTGCCGACGAGCTTTTTGGCCGACGCGTCCGTCTTTGTCTTGCGCAGGCTGTCGGCCTGCGCCTTGCCCCGGCCTTCCGCCATCGCTTCCGCAAAATTGGCGAACAGAACCGTGAACCACAACCACGCCGCGATCTGGAATTCGAAGCCGAAACCGGCCGCCCCCTCCACCATCGTCCGCACCATCAGAATCGTGGTCAGCGCCGCGCCCACTTCCACCACAAACATGACCGGGTTCTTCGCCAGCGTCGCCGGATTCAGTTTGATGAACGAATCGATGATCGCCCGCCGCACGATCGGCGGATCGAATAAAGGCCTTGCCCGTTTGCCGCGCGAAAGTCCCATCTGGGTGGAATCCGGCGGTCCCTGGAGCATGTGAGTATGAACGGTTGGTTCCTGCAATTCAGTTGGCATCGCTTCTTCCTTACAGCATCAGATGTTCGACAATGGGACCCAGCGACAGAGCAGGGAAATAGGTGAGCGCGCCGACAATCAGCACCACTCCCACCAGCAAACCTACAAAAAGAGGACCATGCGTGGGAAAGGTTCCGGCCGACACCGGGACTTGTTTCTTTTCCGCCAGCGAACCCGCGATCGCCAGCAGCGGCAACAGCATCAGAAAACGTCCGATCAGCATCGAGAATCCGATCGTCAGATTCCACCAGGGCGTATTCGCCGACAAACCGGCGAACGCGCTGCCGTTATTTCCGGTCCCGCTGCTGTAGGCATAGAGAATCTCGGTGAACCCGTGCGCACCCGGGTTCCCAAGACTGGCCGAAGCCGCTCCTGGTGGGTTCCAATATCCTTTCGCCATAAACGAAGCCACCGAACTGGCGCCCGTGAACAGCAGCACGCTGGCCGCCAGCACGAGCATGGCGATCATCGCCATCTTGACTTCCTTCTGCTCGATCTTCTTCCCCAGATACTCGGGCGTGCGGCCCACCATTAAGCCCGCGATGAAAACCGCCAGAATGGCGAACATCAGCATGCCGTAGAGGCCCGCACCTACGCCCCCAAACACCACTTCACCCAGTTCGAGGTTGAACAACGGCACCAGCCCGCCCAGGGGCGTGAAGCTGTCGTGCATCGAATTCACCGCGCCGCAACTGGCATCTGTCGTGACCGTCGCGAACAAAGCCGAATTCGCGATGCCGAACCGCGTTTCCTTGCCCTCCATGTTTCCGCCCGGCTGCGTGTCGGTCGCGGTCTGTTCGATACCGGCCCTGGCCAGTACCGGCGTGCCCTTCTGCTCGAAGTGGTAGGCGACCACGACACCCGCCAGCCAGAGGATGGCCATCGTGGTAAAGATCGCCCAGCCCTGCCTCGTATCCCGCACCATCTTGCCGAACGTATAAGTCAGCGCGCCCGGAATCAGGAAGATCAGAAACATCTGGAACATGTTGCTGAAAGGAGTCGGGTTTTCGAACGGATGCGCCGAGTTGGCGTTGAAGAATCCGCCGCCGTTTGTTCCCAGCATTTTAATCGCTTCCTGCGATGCCACCGGGCCCTGCGCGATCGTCTGCTTCGCCCCTTCGAGCGTTGTCACAACCGCGTAGGGATGCAGGTTCTGGATCGAACCCTGCCAGCAGAGAATCAGCGCGGCAACGATCGAGATCGGCAGCAGCACATACAAAATCGAGCGCGTCATATCGGCCCAGAAGTTGCCGATGGTTTTAATCGATTGCCTCGCGAATCCGCGTACCAGCGCAATCGCGATCGCGAGTCCTGCCGCGGCGGACGCAAAGTTATGCATCGTCAGCCCCGCCATCTGCACGAAATAACTGAGCGTGGTTTCCGGCGTATAGCTCTGCCAGTTCGTATTGGTGGTGAAGCTGACCGCCGTGTTGAAACCAAGGTCCGGGCTCACGTTATCCTGGCTGAATCCCTGCGGATTGAACGGCAGCCACTTCTGCAGCCGCTGCATGGCGTAAAGAAGCAGAGCGCTGAACAGGCTGAACGCCAGCACCGCGCCCGCGTAGCGCGTCCAATGCTGCTCTTCCGGATTTCCTTCGGCATCGAGCGCCACCCCGCTGATCCGGTAGATCACGCGTTCCACGGGCCCCAGCACCGGCGTCAGGAAATTCCGTTTGCCTTCGATGAAGGTCGCGATAAACGATCCGAGCGGCTTCGCGCACGCAAGGATCAGCAAAAAGAAGATCGCGATTTGTAACCAACCATTGGCGGTCATCACACTCTCCGGAGATCTAAAACTTTTCGGGCTTCACCAGCGCGTACAGAAGGTACACGCCAAGCGCCAGCGAAACCAACCCGGCAATAAGGTAATCCATATTTCTCTACCTTTTACCCTTTCAAAGCCGTTCGCAAGCCCGGACCATCATCCAGGCGACTACGAAGAAAGCCACGATTGCAAGACAATACGCGACGTCAAGCATGCTCTGTCTCCCCGCATACCATTACAACTTTATGGCCAACCTTGCGCAAGGATGAAGCCAGACGCTCCGTGCGCGTTGTCCACGGTCTCCTCCGCGTAGCCAGGACGACAACGGAGTCCGGATCCAGCGTGCCTTCCAGCCCCTCCTCGAGGTCCCGGGCCAACCGAACTTCCCCGGCTGCTGGAAGGACCGAATCGAACTGCTCCAGTTGCTTCTTCAGAAAATCCACGTACACCGGCGACTGGTTCAGTTCCAGCGGATACGGAACCACCTGAACCTTCACCAGTCGCAGAGACGCATGCAATCCGGCTCCCATGCGATTGGCGGCGTCCATGGCGGCTCGCGTCAGATCCGGGGTGGTAAAGGGAATCACGATATCGAGTTCGGCCGCCGGCCGAGTCTGCTCGACGACTGAAGCGGCCGTTTGTTTGTGTGTGTGTTGTCTCACAGCCTTATACCCGATTCGAAGGTTAGCCTTCAACCCGTTAAAAGTTCATAAGAACCGTATCAGGACTTTCGTAGAGTTCGATCACGATTCTTCTCCCACATTCTTCGTTGGCGAATCAGTGGCTTACGGGCACAGCGCGCACAAGCCGGAGGCCCAGGTGTTAATGTCCGGTCGAGAACCAGGTCGGCTCCCATGGCCGTATCTGGTCGCTAAGCCGTACGGTCCTCGAGGCTCCGGTCGCGGTGAATGCTTCAAACATGGGCGGCAGGCGCTCCCGTTATTGGTGCGGCCCCGGTTTCAGGCCCGGGAAACCAAACTGAATTGGAGCGCTCCTGTCCTTTTGGATGATGGCAGTCTGTGAACTACCATTAAAGTTTGACCCCGACGGCCCCGGACATCCTCGCCCGAATTGTGTCCCGAAAACGGGAAGAACTGCGCGCGGAAACCCTTCCGGCAGCGGATTTGCGTCGAATCGCGCAATCGATCCAGGCGGACCGCCGCGACTTTACCGCCGCACTGGGTTCGAAGCGCCCGGCTATTATCTCGGAAATCAAAAAAGCGTCTCCCAGCCGGGGTGTTCTGGTTGAGGATTTCCGCCCGGTCGAACTGGCCAAACAGTATCAAAAAGGAGGCGCCGCGGCTCTTTCCGTGCTCACCGACCGCGACTTCTTCCAGGGTCGCGACGCCGATCTCTGCGCCGCGCGAGCCGCCTGCAACCTCCCGGTCATCCGCAAAGACTTCGTTATTTCGGAGTACCACGTCCTCGAAGCCGCATCCATCGGCGCCGATGCCATCCTGCTGATCGCGGCAATCCTCGACGATTCCGAGCTCCGCGGCTTTCGGGAGCTTGCCCGCGAGTTCCACATGGCGGCGCTGGTCGAGGTCCACGACGCTTCCGAGCTCGAAATCGCGCTTCGTTCCGGAGCCGAAATCGTAGGCGTGAACAACCGCGATCTGCGTACGTTCAAGGTCTCGCTCGAAACCTCCATCGCGCTTGCGCCGCAGATCCCTTCAACCGTCCTCAAAGTCAGTGAGAGCGGCATTTTCACCGCGGCCCATGTCCATCGCCTTCTCGACGCGGGTTATGATGCCTTCCTTGTCGGCGAGCACCTCATGAAATCGGGAGACCCTGCGCGAGCCCTCGAGGACCTGACCAAATGACGCAGCGTACGTCCGGCAGGGCGGATTGGCAATCTGCCTCGTCCGCCTGTCCTCAGGTCTTCGTCAAAATCTGCGGCATTACCAATCGCGAAGACGCCCTGGCCGCCATTGATGCCGGCGCACGAGCTCTCGGCTTCATCTTTCACCCGCCCAGCCCACGCCACGTCGCACCCGCGCAACTCGAACCCTGGATAGCCGAAATCCCGCCCGATATCTGGAAAGTCGGCGTATTCGTAGACGAACCGCCGGATCGGATCGAGCAAATCGCGGCGCAGCTTCATCTCGACATCGCCCAACTTCACGGCGCCGAAACACCCGATCGCCATCCCCGCGGGATCCGCGTCTGGAAAGCCTTCCGGGTTCAGGACGCCGGCACGCAAATCCCGGACTACCCGGCCGAAGCCATTCTGATCGACGGCCCGGCCTACGACTGGTCGAACACCGCCCATTTCACCAAACCGCTGATCCTGGCGGGAAGCCTGACCCCGGAAAATGTGCGGGAAGCGATTTCCCGGGGGCGGGGAAAACTCTGGGCGGTCGATGTCGCATCCGGCATCGAGAGATCCCCGGGCCGGAAGGACCACGCCCGCATGAAACAATTTATCCAGGCAGCGCTTATTCAATGACCTCTCAACCCGACGCGGGCGGGCACTTCGGTAACTACGGCGGGCGTTACGCCCCCGAAGTTCTGATGTCGCCGCTCGAAGAACTCGAACTGACTTACGAATCGGCTCGCCGGGACCCGGCCTTCCACCAGGAGCTCGACGAGCTCCTCACCACCTACGCGGGACGCCCCACGCCGCTCTACTTCGCGCGTCGGCTTTCCCAGAATGTGGGAACGAAAATCTACATCAAACGGGAAGACCTGCTCCACACCGGCGCGCACAAAATCAATAACTGCCTCGGCCAGGCTCTACTCGCCCGGCGTATGGGCAAACGCCGCATCATCGCCGAGACCGGCGCCGGCCAGCACGGCGTCGCCACGGCCACCGTCTGCGCGCTCTTCGGCTTCGACTGCACGATCTATATGGGCGAAGAGGACATGCGCCGCCAGCGTCTCAACGTCTTCCGCATGCGCCTGCTCGGAGCCAACGTCGTCGGTGTGACTACCGGCAGCCGCACGCTCAAAGACGCCATCAGCGAAGCCATGCGCGACTGGGTGACCAACGTCGCCACCACCCATTACCTGCTCGGCTCCGCGCTCGGTCCGCATCCTTATCCAACCATGGTGCGCGATTTCCATCGCGTCATCGGCATCGAAGCCCGCCGTCAGATTCTCGAAGTCGAAGGCCGCCTGCCCGACGCCGTGATCGCCTGCGTCGGCGGCGGCAGCAACTCGATCGGCATCTTCCATCCATTCATTGAAGACGAAGCTGTGAAACTCATCGGCGTCGAAGCCGGTGGGCGCGGCGAATTACTCGGCCAGCACGCGGCCCGATTCGCCGGCGGATTCCCCGGCGTCCTCCACGGTTCGCGCAGCTATGTTTTGCAGGACGAGTTCGGCCAGATTGCGTCCACTCATTCCGTCTCCGCCGGACTCGACTACGCCTCGGTCGGCCCCGAGCACGCCTGGCTGCACGACCGCGGGCGGGCCGAATACTGCGCCTGCTGCGATAACGACGCCATTAAAGCCGCGACCACGCTGAGCCGCACTGAAGGCATTATCCCGGCGCTCGAATCCGCCCACGCCGTCGCTGAAGCCATTCGCCGCGCGCCCGTTTGCCAGGGCCAGACGTTCATCGTGAATCTCTCCGGACGAGGCGATAAAGACATCGATATCTATCGCGAAAATTTAAAAGAGCTGGATCGGGAAGCCAACGCTTGACAAGAATTACGAAGCTCTTTGAGGACCTCAAGCGCCGGCGCCGCTGCGGCATGATCGCCTATCTCACCGCGGGCGATCCGACGCCCGAAGCCACGCCTCACTTCATCGAAGCTCTCGAAAAAGGAGGTGCGGACCTGATCGAGCTCGGCGTGCCGTTCTCCGATCCCATCGCCGACGGCCCTGTGATCCAGCAGGCGGGCGACCGCGCGCTTGCTGCCGGCACCACACTGGCGAAGGTTCTCGATATCGCGGCCACCGTTCGCCGGCGCTCCGAAATCCCGCTGCTGCTGTTCACCTATCTGAACCCGGTGCTCCGCTACGGTTTCGAAAAACTCGCGCGCGACGCGAAGGCCGCCGGCATCGATGGCTGTCTCCTCACCGATGCCAGCGTCGAAGAAGCCGGCGAATACGTCGGCATAATGCGCGCCGCCGGGCTCGACACCGTCTTCCTCGCCGCGCCCACCAGCACCGAGCGCCGTCTCAAGCTGGTCGCCGAATATTCGAGCGGCTTCGTCTATCTCGTTTCCCGCACCGGCATCACCGGCGAACGGCAGAACATCGCCGACACCGCGCTCCCCTTGATCCACCGCATGCGCTCTTATACCGGGCTCCCGCTTGCTATGGGCTTCGGCATCTCGACGCCCGAGCAGGTCGCGGCGCTGGCCGGGGACGTTGACGCGGTCGTCGTCGGCAGCGCCATCGTGCGCCAGATCGAACGCGAGCCGGCGAACCTCGAGGCGCTCGAATCCTTCATGCGCAACCTGACGCGATATCTTAAATCCGATGTCTCCTGACCCCATGCAGGCGCTCTCCCGCTGCCGCGATCGTATAGACCAGATCGACCGCCGGCTGGTCGAACTCCTTAACGAACGCACTGCCGTCGTGGAAGAGATCGGCCGCGCCAAGAAAGAAGCGGCCCTGCCGATCTACGAGCCGAAACGCGAGACCCAGGTCTTCGATAACATCACCTCGCATAACGGGGGGCCGCTCACAAACGACGGCCTCAAGCGGATTTTCGAACGCATCATCGACGAGATGCGCCGCGTGCAGAAAGACCGTATGGCACAGGAGAGCAGCCACTCGTAATGAAGGAACCTTTCCTCACCTGCGGGAGCACGTGGGGCGGACCCCCGGGTCCGCGGCCTGGCAGCCCGTGGTGGAACTCGCGCGAGGCCGCGCGGGCACGCTTTGGTCTGAGAGCGAGACGCGAGGAGGAAGTCGACGCCGGTCATCTACGACGACGAGCAACGAAGCTATCGGGCCAAATCCTGCCCGCCCAAAGGGTTGCGGCGGCGCCCGGCTCCAGCTTTGTCGCAACTCCTGTACAATGTCCCGCATTGCCTGCGTCGTTGCTTCGCGCTGGCCGCCGGGCGGCGCTCGCAACGCGGCCCACGGGAGTTCCACCACGGGCTGCTAGGCCCTCGTCGGCCTCTCGCGCGTATCGAACAATCGAAAAAACATGTTAGTCGTAATGCAACAAGGCGCCACAGAGGCGCAAATTGAAAAAATAATCGCTCGACTCGTCGAAGACGGTTTCGACGTGCACCGCTCGACCGGCGTGATTCACACGGTCCTCGGAGGCGTCGGCGGCAACGACAATTTCGACACCGCGGTAGTGGAGCTGATGGAAGGCGTCAAGGAAGTCCACCGCATTATTTCGTCGTACAAGCTGGCGAGCCGCGGCTTTCGTCCCGCGGGCACCGTGGTCAAAATTCGCGACGTCGAGATCGGCAACGGCAAGGTCGTGGTAATGGCCGGACCCTGCAGCGTCGAGAGCCGCGACCAGATCGAACGCAGCGCCGATATCGTGGCCGACGGGGGCGCCAGCGTGATTCGCGGCGGGGCCTTCAAACCGCGTTCGTCGCCCTATAGTTTCCAGGGCATGGGCGAAGAAGGTTTGAAGCTTCTGCGCGAAGCCGCGGACCGTCGCGGTCTGCTGGTCATCAGCGAGGTCATGGACTCCACACAGATTCCGGTGCTCTCGGCATACTCGGACATCCTGCAGATCGGCGCGCGTAATATGCAGAATTTCAACCTGCTGCGCGAGATCGGCAAGTTGCGTAAGCCCGTGCTCCTGAAGCGCGGCATCGCGGCGACCATCGAGGAACTTCTGCTCTCGGCCGAGTACATCCTCTCAGGCGGCAATTATGAAGTGATTCTCTGCGAGCGCGGCATTCGCACGTTCGAAACCGCCACGCGCAACACCATGGATATCTCGGCGATTCCCGTGGTGCAGAAACTCTCGCACCTGCCGATTGTCGGCGATCCCTCGCATGGCACGGGCAGGCGCGATCTGGTTCCGGCGATGGCGCGCGCGGCGGTGGCGGCCGGAGCGGATGGCCTGCTGATGGAGGTGCATCACGATCCGGATCATGCATTGAGCGACGGAGCGCAGTCGCTTTATCCCGGCCAATACGCCGAACTGATGAAACAGATCAGGCTGATCGCTCCCGCCGTAGGCCGAACCGTTTGAAGAACGTCGCAATCGTCGGTGTTGGTCTGATCGGAGGTTCGTTCGGCCTCGCGCTCCGCCGGGCAGGATTTCCCGGCGCAATCCTCGGCGTCAGCTCACAGCGAAGCATCGGCGAGGCGGTCGCGCGTGGAGCCGTCGATCGAGGCGCATCGCTCGAAGAAGCCGCCGCGGCGTGCGATCTGTTGTTTCTCTCGCAGCCGATCTCGGGCATTCTCGAAACGCTGCAAAAGCTGGATCCTCTGGTGCGCCCGGACGCGCTGGTAACGGACGCGGGAAGTACCAAGCAGGTCATCGTCGACGTGGCCCGGCGATCCCTGCATCGCTGCGCCTTCGTCGGCGGACATCCAATGGCGGGGAAGGAACTTCGCGGCGTCGGCGCCGCCGATGCGGAACTCTTTCGCGGACGCCCCTGGGTGCTGACGTCCGAGATCGATCACCCCATCCGCAAATGGATTGTCGCCTTCGGCGCGCGCGAAATTATTCTCGAGCCCGCGCGCCACGATCGCCTTGTAGCCTGGAGTTCGCACCTGCCGCAGTTGGCTTCCACCGCTCTTGCGTCGGTGCTCCACGACCGCGCACCCGATGCCGCTCATGTCGCCGGACCAGGCTTGCTGGATACCACGCGTCTCGCCATGAGTTCCTTCGATCTGTGGCGTGACATCCTCGAAACCAACAGCGAAGCGGTCGGAGCGGCGCTCGATGCCTATATTGAAAAACTGCGGCAACTCAAATCCAATTACGAAAGCGAATTTGCCAAAGGCGGCGAATTCGCGCGATCGCTAAGACCCCGCGGCTGAAGCCACCGCATCTTCCACCAGGTGGCGATACTCCGCCAGAAGCTCCGGCGATTGCGCCTCAAAACGCAGCACCAGCACCGGCTGCGTGTTCGAAGCCCGCACCAGACCCCAGCCTTTTTCGAAATTGATCCGCGCGCCGTCGATCGCGATCACGTCATACTCCGCCTGAAACTTCGCCAGAACGGCTTTCACGATCGCAAACTTCCTCTCGTCCGGGCAATCGACGCGAATCTCGGGCGTCGCGAACGTGGGTGGCAGACCGCTCAAATGCGAAGACAGCGGCGCCCCGGAACTTGAAACAATTTCGAGCAACCGGCAGGCGGCGTAAAGCGCGTCGTCGAACCCGTAGTACCGGTCGGCGAAGAACATGTGGCCGCTCATCTCGCCCGCCAGTTCCGCCCTCGTTTCCTGCATGCGCGCTTTGATAAGCGAATGCCCGGTCTTCCACATGATCGCGTCGCCGCCGTGCCGCCGGATCTCGTCGTACATGTTTTGCGACGACTTCACTTCTCCAATCACCGTTGCGCCCGGCTTGCGCGACAGGATCTCGCGCGCGTACAGGATCATCAGTTGATCGCCGTAGAGAATCGTGCCCCGCTCGTCGACTGCCCCGATCCGATCCGAATCGCCGTCAAATGCAAGACCCACGTCCGCGTTCCGCGCCAGCACGGTTTCGACCAGCTGCCGCAGATTTTCGGGCTGCGTGGGATCCGGGTGATGATTGGGAAAGCGGCCGTCCATCTCGAAAAATAACTCCGTCGCCTCGCAGTTGAGCTTCTCGAAAATTCGACGCATAACCGGACCCGCCGTGCCGTTTCCCGCATCGGCGACAACGCGTATCCGCCGCGGCAATTGAAATTGCGAGCAGATCTCTTCCACATAGGGCGTCGCGATGTCGAAGCTTCGCAGTGTGCCCTCTCCGCTCTCGAAATCGCCGCTCTCAACCAGTTCACGGACCTTCTGAATCTCTTCGCCGTGGATGGTGCTCTTCCCATGCATCACCTTGAAGCCGTTGTAATCGGATGGATTGTGGCTGCCGGTGATCATGACGCCGCCATCCGCTTTGAGGTGGAAAACCGAATAGTAAAGCAGAGGAGTGGGAACTACGCCGAGATCCGTCACTTCGCAACCGGTGGCAAGCAGACCTGCGAGCAGGGCATCATGCAGCCGATCCGAACTCAAACGGCAATCGCGCGCGAGATTCACTTTGCGCGAGTCGTGGCGAATCAGATAAGTTCCGATGGCCTGGCCAAGCGCCCTGATACCCGAATCCAGCAGTTCCACATCCGCAATTCCGCGGATATCGTATTCACGGAAAATCCCCCGAGGCAGCATGCAACCGCAGTATAGCGTTCATGCTCCAATGGCAGAAATGGTTATTGTTCTCGGACTGGGTTTCACCGGACAGCGCCTCGCGCGACGCCTCCTCCATCGCGGCGAGCGGGTGTTTGCGGCCGTACGTGGTGTAGACCGTTTTCGCGACCTCGCGACCGCCGGACTAACGCTTTCCGAACTCACCTGCGACCCTTGCCCTTTGCCCCGGCACGCCACGATCGCTCATCTCATCCCTCCGTTGCCCCCGTCCGAAAATGTTCGTTTGCGAGGCCTGATCGAAGAGCTCGAGCCGGCGCGAGTGGTCTACATTTCTTCCACTGGCGTTTATGGCGACCGATCCGAAGTGGATGAAGAAAGCCCGGTCGAGCCAAACGACGAACGCGGCCGAAATCGCCTGGCAGAGGAGATCTGGATTCGCTCACATTCGTGGAGCAGTTTGATTTTGCGCGCGGCGGCGATCTACGGTCCCGGACGGGGCGTGCATGTCGCTGTTCGCCAGGGGAAAGCGCCGCGCGGTGCAGGTTCGGGCATCGTAAGTCGAATTCACGTCGACGATCTGGCCGCCATCACCGAAGCGGGAATCTATTCGACGCTGGAAGGCGCATGGCCGGTTGCGGACGATGAGCCCTGCGCCACAGGGGAAATCGTCGCGTGGTGTGTCGAAAGATACGGAACCAAAGATTTACCGTCGGCCAGCCCCGATCCGCCCATCGCGGGAAGAAGAGTTAACGGCGAGGCGATTCGGCGCAAACTCGGAGTTGCCCTGCGATATCACTCCTGGAAGACCGGCATTCCCGCCAGCATTCAGGAAGACGAAAAATAGATCAGGCCGCCACAGGAGCGGCGGAAAGGACGCCGACTTGGGCTCGCAGCGCATCGAGAGCGTCTACCAGTCCCGAGATGTCGACGGTGCCCACCCCAACCGCGTGCAGCGCCAGACGAAGTTCGACCTTATACAGGGTAATCGCAAACAAAAGGCGGTTCTTCGCCAGTGCGCGCGCCAGGTCGGGCCGGTCGACTCCCGACTGAACCATTACGGTCCGGACTCCCGCCAGCAGCAGAGAATAGTCGCGCGCGAGGCACGCCAGATAGCTGCGGAACAAGGCGCGGCGTTTGCTTCGCAGCGTTTTGCGCATGCGGGTGTCGGCCGGGACAAACGTGAGATCTTCGTCTGCCAGCAGGCGCAGCATGGGTCGATAACGATCCGCCGAGACCGTAGATAGAGTTCCCGTTCTCGCGGCGGAAGGAACGCGCATCCGCGAGAGAACCTGCCACGCCAACGAGCCAAACGCGATCAACAGGAGCGTGCTTGCTGCTAAAACGTACATAAAGGGGAATTCCTCGCCATTTTTACTGAGTCGAGAATACTAAAGATACCGGACATTTGCAAGTATTCGCTCGAAATGCCGGCATATTACCGTCTCGCCGCGCGGACCATGAGATCGTTGAGCGAGTTCAGTTGATGCAGGAGGTAATCCTCGTGGGGGGTGGGGAAGGCCACGCGCGTGACTTTGGCGGTCTCCGGCTGCAACATGACTGCACAACCGGCCAGGCAGAACGCGAAGAAAACGGAAGCCGTCCAGTCCACGAAATTCGTGTACAGAGCCCGCGTCATGCCGTCGATCAGTAGTCGCGCGGTTTCGCTCAACAGCAGCGCGCCGACAAAACTGCACGTAACGTAGATGTTTCTTCCGAGGTGCAACGGATATTTCGACAGGCAAAAGAGAATCGCGACAATCACCACAGCCAGGGTGAATACGATCGACCTCTGCGCGATATCAAGGTAGAACAGACCCCATTTGTGCCGCCCGCTCGCGCCGGTGTGCCAGAAAAATCTGGTGATCGCAATCGATGTGCCGGCCGAAAGAACGATTCCCGCGTACATGGCCCAGCGTCCCACCGTCCGAATACCGGGATAATTCTGAAACATCAGGCTCAGCAGCTCGCGGACCGCCAGGATACTGAAAATATTTTCCCAGGGCCCGATGGCAAAATAGGTCCAGAAATAGACGGCGGAAGACCGATGCATCGCGCCGTAGCTGAAATTCAATACGGCGATGAACGAAACGTAGGCGAGAAGAGCCGAAAACTGCCTCTGCAGACCCAGATAAACGAGCCGCGCGCAGACGCTGACCGCAGCGGCTGCCTGGAGAAATTCCGTGGCGGCGTTCGGATCCATGAGCGAAATAGCCGCTCAATTGTACCATTTACAGGCCGGATGCGCCTCCTCAGCGAACAAACGGGCAGTTGTCGCCGCAGGAAGGCGGGTTTCCGCTCGCGCTGGCGCTGGCTGTGATGCCGAGATACGAAACGGCTAAAGCGAGAATCATCATGAGTTTACGCATTGGGTTGGAGTCCTTTCTGGTCGGCTGTCTAGCGGACGAATGGGCAGTTGTCGCCGCAGGATGGCGGGTTGCCGCTGGCGTTCGCGGCGGCGGAAAGTCCGAGGTATGAAATCGCCAGCGTGAGGATCATCATGAGTTTGCGCATTTGTTACATTCTCCTTTGTTTTGTGGATAATAGGTTTCATCAGAAGTCTATCCAAGGCTTGGCGATGAAGGTTACCGCCCGGCGAAGAAGTGCCCAAAACGGAACGTCGGTGCAAAGAATTTGTAATTTCCGCGCCTCCAAAGTCACTGGCGGGGACAATTGCGACGACGGTGTTGTTACAATGCCCGGAAGAAGCGGACGTGAACTCCAATCGTGAAGCGGCGATCGCGGAATCCTGGCAGAGAACGCTTTCCGCTATTCCTACCGTCATCGGCAGAATCGCCTATCTCTCTTCGCTGCGCAATGTAAACACAGGTAGTTACGAACACTTCGGGCTGACCCAGCGAATCGGCGAAGGCGAGGTTGATCGCTTGCTCAGGCGCAGTCACATGAGCGTTTTTCAGGAGTGGCTGTGTTTCGGTCTGGAGCGCCAGAAAGAGGAACTGGAGGAGTATTTTTCCGGTTTGGAGGGAGATCGGCGCGAAATTGTGGCGAACTGGCTCACGGTCGAGCCCTACGGAAACTGGGTCCCCGGGGAATCGCGTGACGTCGAAAGAAAGCTTTTTTATGCCGATCTGGCGGTGATTTTGGAGTTGATCAGGACCGAATACGGCGTCGCTTCTCGGGATCCAGACTCATAGCGACTCCAACGACCTGTCCGATTACTTCGATTTCGCCCGGAAAATTAAAATTCTGGATGGGCGCATCCGATGCCGGATCGGAAATCAGGCTGATGGTGCCCTCTCTCAAGCTGCACCACCGGCAGAAAAAACCGTCGCGGTGCTCGAGAAAGTAAATGGGACGCTCGCTTAAACTGCGCCACCCCGTGGTCTGTATTCTGCGTTTGGTGTCGTCGATCACCAGCAGCGAACCCGGCGGAATGGTCGGATACATTCCCCAGTCTTCGGTACCTACGAAGCCGTAACGAAAGCGTTTCACATCCACCCCCGCCAGTAGGGCGAGCGGAAGCTTCCCCCAGCGCTGCACTACCTCGCTCACGAAAAACGTCCGCCGGAGATCGATGCCGGGATCGAGTGAGATCGGTAGCATGGCTTCCGCGCCGCCCTCGGCATTGAACCCGATGGCATGCGTCTTTTCGATCTGAATCATGCTGGCGTCGGCGGCCATCGCCTCCAGCGGAACTCCATACCAGCCCAGCACTTCGTTCAGATCCAGCCGGTAGATGCAGCAGAGCGAGTAAAGCCTGAAAAGGGACGGTAACGTGCCTTGATTTTCAATATCGGACAGCCGGCTGATGAGGACGCCGAATTCCGGATTGCGGTGGCGTTCGGCGATGAGTTGGCTTGCCTGCTCGACATCCCGGAACTTGAGATTGAGTCTTTCCCGCGCCCGGCGAAGACGTTGTCCAGCTTCTTCCATGCTATGATCCTGTCTCTGGATGTGGATCGCGGTCGCTTGAGCCAATTCCGAGCTCCTGGAGGGATTATAGCGTCCGGCTGTTCCCGATTCAATAATTTTCCCCTGGCTCGTTCCGGATTCGGAACAACATAGCGATTTGGAGGCCAAGCTGAGAATAGTCGTCGGCGTAACCGGCGCGAGCGGGGCGATTTACCCGCTGCGCCTCCTGGAAAAACTACATCGCCCGGATGTGGAAATACATCTTATTCTGAGCCGTTCCGGCGAAAAAACGCTTTTTCTCGAGACCGGAAAAAAAGCGGCCGATTTGAAATGCTTCGCCAGTTACTGCTGGCCGGTGGAGGATATTTCGGCGCCCCTCGCCAGCGGTTCGTTTTCCACCGATGGCATGGTCGTCGCCCCCTGCTCGATTCACACCATGTCTTCGATCGCCCATGGCATCACCTCCAACCTGCTCACCCGAGCGGCGGATGTGACCCTGAAGGAGAGACGGCGGCTCGTTTTGATGGTGCGCGAAAGTCCCCTCCATCTGGGTCACTTGCGAACGATGACGCTGCTGGCCGAGATGGGTGCCATCGTAGCCCCCCCGATTCCCGGTTTTTACAATCGCCCCGCTACCATTGAAGACCTCGTCGATTCGAGCGTCGATCGCGTCCTCGATCTGATCGGAGTGCCCGATGAGAACGCGCGCCGCTGGAATGGACCGGAACGGGGAAACCCCGAAAGAGAAATACGGAGAGAAAAGCCGTGAAGCGCCGCACCGCCTTTCAGGGCGCGCCGGGAGCCTTCAGCCAGGTCGCTGCAGCCCAACTTGAAGGCAAATATTTTATCCCTGTTCCGACCGAAACCTTCGAGGAAGTTTTCGTTTCCGTTGTAAATGGAAAATGTCATTGTGCGGTGATCCCAATTGAGAACACATTGCACGGTTCCGTTCATGAAAACTATGATCTTCTTCTGAAATACGACCTTGTGATCCGCGGCGAAACATTTGTTCGTATCGTACATAACCTTATCGCTCCTCCGGGTGTCCGGTTTCAGGCAATCAGCCGGGTTTTTTCTCATCAGGTCGCTCTCAATCAATGTCGCCGCTTCTTCGAGGAGAATCCCCAGATCGAACGGACGCCTTTCTACGACACCGCGGGCAGCGTCAAGATGCTGATGCAGGATGGTTTGAAGGACGCGGGCGCCATTGCATCGGCGGCAGCCGCGGAAATCTATGGCGCGACGATTCTGAAGAAGTCGATCGAAGACGATCGCCGGAATTACACCCGCTTTTTCCTGCTGGAGAGGCGGAAGCGCGGCAACCCCTTTCCAAAACCGGGGGGTGCGACGCGTTTCAAGACGTCGATTGTCTTTGCCATGCGCAACACGCCCGGCGGTTTGTTCCGTGCCCTCAGCGCTTTCGCTCTGCGCGATTTGAATCTCACCAAGATCGAGTCGCGTCCGCTGCACGGCAAACCCTGGGAATATCTTTTTTACCTGGATTTCATCGGGCATGCGGACGATCCCGTTTCCAGCAACGCTTTGAGGCATCTGGCCGAACTGGCCGGTATGCTGCGTGTGCTGGGATGCTATCCGGCGGCCGAATAATGGCCGTTCCCGTATAGGATGTAGGCATGGAATCGACCGAAGTTGTCGAGGCAGTCGAACAACAATCGCCTCCGATCGAGGAACTGCCCATTCTCGCGGTGCGGGACAGCGTTTTGTTTCCGAGCGCACTGCTCCCGCTGAGCGTAGGCAGGCCGGCTTCGGTCGCCCTGGTCGAGTCGTTGGGGGAGAACAGGCTGATCGGCGTCGTCTCGCAGATCGATTCGCGCACCGATACGCCGGGTCCAGGCGAACTGCACGAGACCGGTACCGTCGCCATGATCCACAAGATCGTGCGCATGCGTGAAGGCCAATTGCTGTTTTGCGAAGGCGTGTCGCGGATGAAGGTGCGAAACTATACATCGGTCGAGCCTTTCCTGCGCGCGCACATCGAGCGACTGCCGGAGATCGAGCCGGAGATCACGCCGGAACTGACGGCGCTGCGCCAGAATGTGTTGAGCGAGTTCACGCAGATCGTTTCGGCGACGCCGAATCTTTCGGACGAATTGGGAACGGCCGCCGGCAACATCACGGAGATTGGCAGACTCGCGTATTTCATCGCCGGTACCCTCCCGAGTCTCAGCCATATCGAGCGCCAGTCTGTGCTCGAGCAGAACGACGCGCGCACCCGGCTGCAGTTCATTAATCAGCAGCTCGCGCGCGAGGTGGAACTGCTTGAACTGCGCCAGAAGATTCAGTCGCAGGTGCAGGGGCAGCTTTCGCAGAGCCAGCGCGAGTTCTATCTCCGCGAACAGTTGAAGGCAATTCAGAAGGAACTCGGCGAGGGCGACGATCGCGAGCAGGAGACGCAGGAGTTCCGCGACAAAATCGAAAAGGCCGGGATGCCGGAGGAGGTGAAGGGAGAAGCGCTCAAGGAACTGGGCCGCTTTGCGCGTATCAATCCCATGTCGCCGGAACATACGGTGGCGCGCACTTATCTGGAGTGGCTGATCAGCCTGCCGTGGAGCGTTTCGTCCGGCGAGGCGGTCAATGTGCAGCGCGCGGCGGAGATCCTCGACGAGGACCACTACGATCTCGAAAAGGTCAAGAACCGCATTCTCGATTTCCTCGCCGTGATGCAGCTGAAGCCGAAGCTCAAGGGGCCGATCCTTTGTTTCGTGGGCCCGCCGGGCGTGGGTAAAACCTCGCTGGGTCGCTCGATCGCGCGTTCGCTGGGCCGCAAGTTCCAGCGCATCTCGATGGGCGGCATGCACGACGAAGCCGAGATCCGCGGGCACCGGCGTACTTACATCGGATCCATGCCGGGGCAGATCATGCAGGCCCTGCGCCGCGCGGGCGCGAACGATCCCGTGTTCGTGCTCGACGAAGTGGACAAGCTGGGGCACGATTTCCGGGGCGATCCCGCGTCCGCGCTGCTCGAAGTGCTCGACCCCGAGCAGAACTTCACCTTCCGCGATAACTACCTCGACGTTCCATTCGATCTGTCGCGCGTCTTGTTCATCACCACCGCCAACGTGCTGGACACCATTCCGGGCGCCCTGCGCGACCGTATGGAGATCATCGAGCTGCAGGGCTACACGGAGCAGGAGAAGGTGATGATCGCGTTCCGCTACCTGATCCCGCGGCAGAAGGCGGAGAACGGGCTGGCTGACAAGCCGCTCACGTTTCTCGACGATGCGGTGCGGTTCATGGTGCGGCGCTATACGCGGGAGGCGGGCGTGCGCAATCTGGAGCGGGAGATCGGGACCGTGTGCAGAAAAGTGGCGCGGCGCTACGCGGAGGGCGGAGAAGCGGCGGTCGAGGTGACCACCGCGTTTGTCGAGGAATCGCTGGGCGCGCCCGGATTCCGGCCGGACAGTGAAGTCGCCGAGCGCACGCGTCGGCCCGGCGTGGCGGTGGGCCTGGCATGGACGCCGGTCGGCGGCGACGTATTGTTTATCGAAGCGGGGCGCATGCCCGGCGGCAACAAGGGGCTCATCATGACCGGACAACTCGGCTCGGTGATGCAGGAATCGGTGCAGGCCGCGCTCACCTGGGTGCGGGCGAACGCGACCCGGTACGGGATCGATCCGGATGTTTTCAAGACCAGCGATATCCACGTGCATGTGCCGGCGGGCGCGATCCCGAAAGATGGTCCGTCGGCCGGTGTGACCATGGCGACTGCGCTGTTATCGATGCTGACCGACAAGTGTGTGCGCAGGAATCTGGCGATGACGGGCGAAATCACGCTGACCGGCCAGGTGCTGCCGATCGGCGGCATCAAAGAGAAAGTGCTCGCGGCGAAACGCAGCGGCGTGACCGATATCATTCTGCCCGCCGAGAATGAAGTGAACGTCAAAGAAGATTTGAAAGCGGAGCAGATCGGCGACATCCACATGCATTACGTGAAGACCATGGATGAGCTGGTGCCGATTGCTCTGGCGGGGTACGCTCCGGGAAACGCTTAGCAGCCCGTGGTGGAACTCGCGCGAGGCCGCCCAAAGGGTTGCGGCGGCGCCCGGCTCCAGCTTTGTCGCAACTCCTGTCCAATGTCCCGCATTGCCTGCGTCGTTGCTTCGCGCTGGCGACCGGGCGGCGTTCGCAACGCGGCCCACGGGAGTTCCACCACGGCCTGCTAGTG